>NZ_JARRQY010000014.1:0-57386 GCF_037381185.1 Acidihalobacter sp. | reverse complement strand
GTGCGCGGATTGCTCAGCGGTATCTCGTATTTGAAGCCGGCCTGCGACTGCACAGGCGAAAGTTGGCTGGTGAAGGCGTAGCGGTGGCCGGCGCGGTTGACCCTGCGGTTGCGGAAATCCAGGCGTAACCGCGGGCCGGTGTCGGTGGCGTAGCCCACGCCGGTCAGCAGTTGATAGCGCCGCGCCGGGCTCAGGGTAAGGTGCATGGGGACCTTGCCGTCGGCGCGTTGGTCCACCTGCGTGCGTAGCCGGACGGTGCCGAAGTAGCCGGTGCCAGCGAGCGTGCTCTGACTTTCGACCACCGCGTCGCTGGAGTAGGGCTGGTTCTGCCGGTAGCTCAGAAAACCGCGTACGACCCGCGGCTCAAGCACATCCTGCTGCAGCGTGGTGGCGCCGAACACATAGCGTTTGCCGGTGTCCAGGATCAGTCGTATACGGGCGGTATTGGTGGCAGGGTCGACCTGAATTTCGTGCGCGGTGAACTTGGCATCGAAGTAGCCGTGATTGCGCGCATAGTGTTTGAGGCGGTCCTTGAGTTGGGTATACGTACCTTGGTTGAGGGTGCCGCCGAGCTGTAGCCCCGGGTCGCTCAACAGCGCGGTCAGCCGAGGAGCGTCGCGTCCGTCGCCGGTGACCGCGATGTCCAGACGGGTGATGCGTACCGGTGGTCCGGCCTGGATGTCCAACTGCACGCGCCAGCAGTGATTCTGACGCCGCAATGTCGTCTTGATGGAGGGGTTGTAATGTCCAAGAGCTTCGAGCGCGCGGCGGGCGGCTTTACGGGCGCGCGACATCGATGCTTCGGTCTGCCAGCGCGGTGTGTCGCAAGGAAGAGCGAGCCCCGAGAGATGTGCTTCGACGTTGTCTCGCAGCGCGCCCTGGATGCCCTTCAGTTCGTATGCTGATGCCGCGTGTGCCGCGGGGGTGAAGAGCAGCACGGCAATCAGCAGGCCGAGGGTCGTGGCATTGATGTGCGGGCTGATATTGCGCTCTGGTCGGGGCATGTTCTGCTTGGTCGTGACATCCGTTTGAAACACCTCTGGGAGATGCTTCGGGCTGACGCATAATAGGGCCGATGGCCATTTTTGCACGCCTTGCTCGGTTTTGCCGCGTGTGATGGGCTGGCAGGGCGATGATGCGGAAAAGCTCGTGTTTATTGCGCCTTTATTGGGAGTCTGCCACTATGTTTAGCGGTAAAGTTTCCCCGCGTTTGGTGACGCCGCAGCTTGTGGCATACCTGCGGTGAGGCAATAAACAATCGAGGGAGAGACGCTTGGCCATGCGAAAACTGACCATTTTGCGCTTTTTGTTTGTGACCCTGTTTCTGTCGCTGCTCGCAGGGTGTTCCAATCCCCCTCCGATAAGTTCGGCACCTGTCGTCAGCAGCGTGCCGCTCTACCGCATCGGTCCCGGCGATCAGTTGCAGATCTACGTGCAAGGCAAGCCGGACCTTTCCGAAACCGTGCCGGTGCGGCCCGATGGACGCATTTCCATACCGTTGGTGCAGGACGTCACCGCCGAGGGTAAGACTCCGGCCGAACTGGCGAAGTCAATCGAGAAGGAATTGGCCCGTTTCGTCCGCAATCCCGACGTGACGGTTATTGTGCGCTCGTTCCAGGGAACCTATAACAATGAAGTGCGAATCGTTGGCCAGGCGGTCAAGCCGCAGGCTCTGCCGTATCGTGCGGGGATGACGCTGCTCGACGCCCTGACCGCTGCTGGAGGCCTGACGCCTTACGCGGCGGGCAACCGGGCGGAGCTGGTACGTCGGGTGAAGGGCAAGGAAAAGGTTTATCGCGTATACCTTGGTGATCTGCTTAACGGCAGCATCGAGGACAACGCTCCCTTGCAGCCCGGCGATACCATCATCATTCCGCAGAAACTGTTTTGACGTTGGCCGGCCGCCCGCCATTCGGATGGCCGGGTTCGGTTTTGTCTCAAGGTACCGTGCATCGAGTGCGATGTGTGGATGGACTTCAGGGCGTAGCGAGTTCCAGGTAACGGCATGCAGGATCTGTTTGAGAAGCTTTTGGGCGAATTGCGCAATGCCTGGCGTTTTCGCTGGCATGCCTTGGCTGCAATGTGGGGCGTCGCGCTTGCCGGCTGGCTGGTCGTTTATGCGCTGCCGAATCAGTACAAGGCTTCGGCACGGGTGCACGTCGATACCGCATCGTTTCTCGGCCCACTTCTGAGGGGCTTGGCGGTACAGCCGAACTTGAACCAGGAGGTTCAGCTGCTGACGAAGACCTTGCTCAGTACGCCGAACCTGGAAGAGATCGCGCGCAAATCCAACCTTGATCTGGGTGGGCTTACGCCAGACGAAAAGGCCAATTTGCTCAACGGATTGCGCAGTAGCATAGAAATCCAGAACGCCGGCACCGATTTGTACGTGATCAGCTATGTGAATCCCAAACCGGTAATGGCCAAAGAGGTGGTGCAGCAGGTTCTCAACGTCATGATGACCAATGCGCTGGGTTCTTCCCAGCAGAGTTCGGTCGCCGCCCAGTCGTTTCTCAAGAAGCAGGTCGAGGCCTACGCCAAGCAACTCAACGAGGCCGAGCAGGCTTTGGCCAAATTCAAGCGTGAAAACGTGGGGCTCATGCCTTCCAGCGGCGGCGGTGACTATTTCACTCAGTTGCAGAAGGTGCAGAGCGGGCGCGCGTCGCTGCAGAATCAGCTGGCTATCGCGTCCGCCCAGCAACGGACCTTGTCCCAGCAGATTTATGCGATGAAGACGGGGAAGACGCCGGTGCGGCCGGAGTCGGATCCTCAGGTTCAGACTCTCAGTACGCTGATCCAGAGTGATCAGCAGCAGTTGAACAGTCTGCTGACGCAATATACCGATGCCTACCCGGGGGTGGTCGATCTCAAGGATCGTATCCGGCTGGAGAAGAAGCAGCGCGACGAGCTGATCGCCAAACTGAAGAACAAGAAGACCGATACGTTCAATCCGGCGGACCCGGTGTATCAGGACTTGTCGATGCAGCTGAATAAGACCTCGGTGCAGATTCAGACCCTGAAGACGCAGATCGCGCTGGCCAACGCGCAGATTGCGAAACTCAAGTCCACTGCAGGCCAGATGGCGGATATCCAGGCACAGTTCGAGTCGCTTACCCGTAACTATCAGGTCACCAAGAAGCAGTACGATTCCCTGCTGTCACGCCTCTACTCCGCGCAGCTTTCGCAGAGCGCGCAGACCAGCGGGAATCCTTTGAAGTTCCAAGTCGTCGATCCACCGCTAACCCCTTTGACGCCGGCTGCCCCGAAACGTCACCTGATGGCGTTCATGGTGTTGATCTTCGCTCTGGGAGCCGGTGGCGCGCTGGCGTATCTGCTGTCGCAGATCAGGCCCGTGTTCATGACGCGTTCCGAGTTGATCGAAATGTTCTCCTTGCCTGTCATCGGGGCTGTGTCGTTTGCCGGGGCGCCTACGTTTCGGAGTATGCGGCGCAGCAAGCTGACGCTGTTCTGGGCCGGGTGCGGCGTGTTCCTGTTGGCCGGCATCATCGCGATCCTGTTCGCCAATCAGGGAGCGCATCTGGTGCAGACGCGTTTGTTGGGGGGACGGCTGTGAGCATCATCGAACGAGCTGCGGAAAAACTGCGCGCCTCCCAGAAGGCGGGGAGCGAGAACAACGGTCTGACGCCGGAGCAGCGAACCGAGGCGCAGTCCAAGGCTTCGACGCCCGAGTTGATGGATAGCCGCCTGCTCGATGCCGAACAGCCTCCAGGCGCGGTGGTTCCCGAAAAGCCGCGTCTTTCCGTACACGTCGATTTGAGCCGGCTTCAGACCGTTGGCCTGCTGCCTTCGGAGGCATCCCGCGAGCAACTCGAGAGCGAGTATCGCCGGATCAAGAGGCCGCTGCTCGCGAACGTGACCGGCCGGGGCGCGGTGAAGGTCGACCGGGGGCGCTTGATCATGATCACCAGCGCGTTGCCGGGCGAGGGCAAGACCTTCACTGCATTCAATCTGGCCCGCAGTCTGGCCCAGGAGCCGGATTGGGAAGTCGTACTCATCGACGGCGACAACGTACGCCAGAGCCTTACCCGCCATCTCGGATTGCAGGCGAGCAAGGGCTTGATGGACGTACTCAGCCAGACGGATGCCGACGTCGAGGATATCGTTGTCGGGACGGATATTCCGCGGCTGCTGGTTGTGCCGGCAGGTACGCGACATGCGCTCGCGACGGAATATCTGTCCAGTCAGCATATGGAAACGGTGCTCGATCGCCTGGCTGGGAAACGTAACAGGGTCTTGTTGTTCGACGCCCCGCCGCTGCTCGGCGCTCCAGAGGCTCTGGTGCTGGCCGAAGCCGTGGGTCAGATCATGGTGGTGGTCAAGGCCGGAGCGACGGAACGCAAGGCAGTTGCCGCTGCTGTGCAGCCTCTGGATCGCAAGAAAGCCATCAACTTCCTGCTGAATCAGGTCGTGCGTGCGCATGGTGACAGCTATGGCGGCTATCACTACGGCTACCGCTACGAAGCGCAGCCGGATGGGGATGGACGCGACAAACGCGCCCACAAGGGTTGAGCGGAGAAACCACGATGTCTGGAGGCCTGGCGCACCGTTGCAGGGATTTGTCGTACGGCAAATTCCTGCTTTGCGTACTGTTGGCATTACCAATAGCCTTGCCATCGTCGGCCCAGGCTGCCTCGGGCGGTTCTGCGGAATCGGGCAGCGGGACGGTCACCGTCGATTCCGGTATCGGCGCGGTCAACGCGTTGGCGCCGCCTGCCCCGGGTGCGCTGGGAAGCTGTGTGCCGGCGCAGCCTCTGGCAACGCTCGGTAGCGATAGCCAGCAGGCGCCGGCGTTGTCGAAATTTCTGCAGCCGTCAGTGAGTCTGGCTGAGGTGTATTCCGACAATTTCGAGTTGGTGCCCGACAGCGCGGCCCGTTCGAATTACGCCACGGTGCTGCGTCCGGGCCTGTCGGGCTGCAGCGTCGGCAGCCGGCTTTATACGACCTTCGATTATTCGGCTCAGCTTATCCGCTATGCGCGTAATCCGCCGAAGAATCAGGTCTACAACCAGTTCAAAGGGGAGTTGAAAACCGACCTGTACGGCAATCACCTCTTTCTGGATGCCAACGGAAAGTATGGGCAGTCGGTTATCGATCCGATGGCGGTCTATTCGACCAACAACGTGTTCTCCACCACCTCTAACCGCGCCAACGTCTGGACCTCCTCGGTCAGCCCTTACTGGAAACAGAGCTTGGGACGGCTGGGATTGGCAACCTTGCGCTACAGCTATGGGCGTGTCGTTTATACGAATACCTCTTTGACCGACTCGAAAAACTGGACCAAATCGTTCCGCCTAGTCAGCCCTTCCAGCAACGTGGACTGGTCGTGGACGTTGGACTGGAACAGCACTCGGGTCAAGTATGACGATACCGGCAATACCGACTATTTCGACGATGCTTCGTTGCGGCTCGGCTACCAGCTGTTCTACAACGTCAAGTTGCTGGCGACGGGGGGCGTGGAGAACGACTACCAGCCGGACGGTACGGTAGATCGCTACGGCAGCCATTTCTGGAACGCAGGGTTTCAATGGTCGAATCCATCCAGTTCGCTACAGGTGCTCTACGGGCATCGTTTCTTCGGACATTCCTGGGCCGTCAACGCCGCCTACCACGCACGCGCTTTGCAACTCAGCATGGGATACACCGAAACGCCTACCGTGAGTTCGCTGCAGCAACTCGATACTGTGTCGTTGACCTCGGCCACACCGGTCGTCCCGCTCAATCAGTTGCAGAACACGAGCATATACATTGATAAACGCTGGACTACCAACGTGACCTACTTGTTGTCCCGCAGCCAGATCAAGGCAGGCTTGTTCGATGATCGCAAGTACTATCGGCCGGAGAGCCTGGGCGAGGATCGTACCAGTGGCGGTAGCGTTGGCTGGCTTTGGCAGGCGACGGCCAGAACCAGGGTCAATGTCAGCTTCAACCGCGAGCGGTTGGTGAGCAGGCTGACTCCCGATTCCACGGATTTCATGAACACTGCGAGCCTCGGTGCGACCTATGCGCTGCTGACCAATGCGGAGCTGAGTTTCATACTCAATCGTCAGACGCGTCGTTCGTATGTCGAGTCGAACAACTACACGGCAAACAGCGTCCTGTTGCAGTTGTCGGCGACTTTTTAGCCGGTTAATGACATAGAAGAGGCGCCGACTGCTTCATGCAGCGTGCGCCGCGGTGTACTTGCCGTGCTATGCGGTCCTTAGCCAAGGTGTGCAATATCCATGTATGAATCTTTTTACGGCTTGAGCAAACGGCCGTTCGCGTTGACGCCTGACAGCGTGTTCCTGTTCCCCAGCGCCACTCATCGCCGTGCGCTCTCGTATCTGATCTATGGTCTGGGGCAGCGCGAAGGGTTCATCGTCATTACAGGCGATGTCGGCACGGGCAAGACGCTGACCATCCAGACCATGCTGGATTACCTGGCGAACAAACAGATTCGCGGTGTGCGTATCGCTGCAGCCAATGTAGGCGCTTCCGAGGTGTTGCCGCTGGTGGCCTCCGCATTCGGCCTGTCACCGGAGATTTCGAGTAAGGCCGCATTGCTGACGGAATTGGAGCGCACCCTACTGCACGCCTATCCCAAAGGGGTGCTGCTGATCGTGGACGAGGCGCAGACGTTCTCGGCCGAGGCGCTGGAGGAATTGCGCCTGCTGTCTAACATGAGCATGGAGGGCCGTGCCCTGATGCAGATATCGCTGGTCGGCCAGAGCGACCTGCGAGAAACCCTCGACAGCCCGCGAATGGAGCAGCTCTGGCAGCGCATCATCGCCTGGCACCATCTACAGCCGTTGAGCCTCGGGGAAGTGAAGGATTATGTCCAGCACCGTTTGACCACGGCGGATTGGAACGAAATGCCGAGTCTGGAGGAGGGCATCTTCCCCTTGTTGCACGAGTGGTCGCAGGGCGTGCCGCGCAAGATCAATATCCTGATGGACCGCCTGCTGCTGTTCGGCTATCTGGAGGAACGCGAGCAGCTCGGCCGAGCGGAACTACAGGCGGTCATCGATGAGCTTGGACAGGAGTTCGGCCGCAGGGCGCCGCCGGCGGGTGCGGCGGAAGCGGGCAAGGCCAGCGCGGAAGGCGCGGAGGAAATCGGGCGCCGCTTCGCAGCTCTTGAGCGTAATGTTGCGGAGTTGCTGGGGCCGGCCCAGGTACAGGAGTTGCTGGAGCAGGAGGAGGAATCCGGGGATGCCGGTACGCTCCTGACGCGTATCGATCGTATGGAAAAACTGCTTGGGCAGTTGAGGCAGAAGGGGCGCTGGCTACGCAGTTGAGGATGTTGAGGAGGGGATATGTCATCGGTATGCCGCATTTGCACGGTTATGCTTTCCGTGAGCGGGCGTTTTTCATGCGACATCGATCGTAGGTGGGCGGATCGATTTCGGAGAGGATCATGACTCAGGCGATCGTCAATGCGATGAGCGTGGATGTGGAAGACTATTTCCAAGTCTCCGCTTTTGAAGGCGTACTTTCGCGCAGCGACTGGGCGCGTATAAGTCTGCGGGTCGAGCGCAACGTCGAGCGTATTCTCGAGCTGTTCGACGAGCACGATGCCAAGGCCACGTTTTTCACGCTGGGCTGGCTGGCCGAACGTCTGCCGGGCATGGTGCGGCGCATTTCGGACGCCGGCCACGAAGTGGCCAGCCATGGCATGGAACATCGTCGCGTCACGGGCATGGAGCCTGAGGCCTTTCGCGACGATATCCGGCGCAGCAAGGCGTTGCTGGAAGATATCTGCGGCGGGGAAGTACGCGGCTATCGCGCACCGAGTTATTCGATCGGCCGGGACAACCTCTGGGCGCTGGATGAATTGGCTCAGAGCGGTTTCCACTACAGCTCGAGCATTTATCCCATTCAGCACGACCACTACGGCATGCCGGAAGCGCCTCGCTTCGCATTCGCGCCGGGTGACAACGGCCTGCTGGAAGTTCCGGTGACGACCTTTGAACTGAATGGGAAGACGTTCCCCTGCGGTGGCGGTGGCTATTTCCGTTTGTATCCCTACGCCGTGAGCCGTTGGGCCATTCGACGTGTGAACGATCGCGACGGCGAGGCCACGGTGTTCTACTTCCATCCCTGGGAGATTGATCCCGGACAGCCTCGCATCGGCGGCATCGGCGCGAAGACCCGCTTTCGGCACTATTTGAATCTGGGGCGTACCGAACGCCGGCTTGCGCGTCTGCTGCAGGATTTCCGCTGGGATCGCATGGACAGCGTATTCGCCGCGCCCATGCGCCTCGCGCAGGGAACGGACCGTGGTGTCGCGGCCGAACGGCAGGGAGTTGCTTGATGCGGATCAGGGCTATGGCCGCTGCCGATGCGCCGGCCTGGGATGCCTTCGTCGATGGTCATCCCGACGCAAGCTTTTTTCACCGTTCGGGTTGGAGTACGGTGCTGGAACGTGCCTTCGGCCACAAGACTCACTATCTGCTGGCCGAGGACGGCGGCGAGGTCATAGGTGTGTTGCCGCTGGCGCGAGTTCGCAGCCGCTTGTTCCACGATGCGCTGATTTCGACGCCGTTCTGTGTCTATGGCGGGGCGGTGGCGCGTGACCAGCAGACCCTCGATGCGTTGTTGCAGGCCGGCAGCGAACTGGCCCGCAGTCTCAATGTGGAATACATGGAATTGCGACAGCAGCGCTCCACACGCCCGGACTGGCCGGCCAAATCGCTTTACGTCACCTTCCGGCGTGAGCTGTCGGCCGATCACGATGCCAACCTCAAGGCGGTGCCGCGCAAGCAGCGCGCGGTGATCCGCAAAAGTTTGGCGGCCGGGCTCGATGTCCAGGTTGATGAGGACCCTGCCGATTTCTACCGGGCCTACTCCGAGAGCGTGCGCAACCTCGGCACGCCGGTGTTTTCGCGCCGCTACGTGCGTACGCTGCTGGACGTGTTTCCGGAGGAGAGCGAGATACTCACGGTGCGCCATCAAGGGCAACCGGTCAGCTCGGTATTGAGCTTCTATTTCCGCGACGAGGTGCTGCCCTACTACGGCGGGGGTACGGCCGCCGCCCGTGATCTCAAAGCCTACGATCTGATGTACTGGGAGCTGATGTGTCGAGCGGTCGATCGCGGAGTGCGCGTGTTCGACTTCGGGCGCAGCAAGCGCGAGACCGGTTCGTACAGCTACAAGACGCACTGGGGTTTCGAGCCCGAACCGTTGCATTACGAATATGATCTGGTGCGCCTGCAGGCCATGCCCGACGTCAGTCCGGTGAATCCCAAGTATGAGCGCTTCATCCGGCTGTGGCGCCGTCTGCCGCTGTCGGTCAGTCAGTTGCTGGGTCCGCCTCTGGCCAGGAGCTTGGGGTAGCATGGGCACACCGGATTTATTGTTTCTGGCGCACCGTATTCCCTATCCGCCCGACAAGGGCGATAAGATCCGTTCATTCCATTTTCTCGACGGCCTGTCACGCCATTATCGGATCCATCTGGGGGCGTTTGTCGACGACCCGCAGGACCTGGTGCATGTCGAGCGTTTGCGCCCGTATTGCCACAGTCTTTACCTGCCGCGTCTGCGGCCATGGGCGGGACAGTTGCGCGGTGTACCCGCCGCGCTGCGGGGGGCGCCGCTCTCGCTGGCGCGCTACGAACATACCCGTTTCGCCCGATGGGTCGGACAGACTCTGCAGCAGTATGAGGTGAAGCGCGTTTTCGCATTTTCCTCGGCAATGGGACGATACGGGCTGAGCGCGACGCAGCATCCTGTGCGCCGAGTCATGGACTTCGTCGACGTCGATTCGGAGAAGTGGCGGCAGTATGCCGGTCAGGCCAAGGGGCCGATGCGCCTGGTCTATGAGCGCGAACACCGTACGCTGGCGGCCGAGGAGGCGTATTTGGCGGTGGCGTACGATACCGGTTTGTTCGTGTCCGAAGAAGAGGCGCGGCTCTTCCATCGCTGCAATCCCGAGTTGGACGACCGCATACGTGCCGTCGGCAACGGCGTCGATCTGGACTATTTCAATCCCGCCTTGCCGCACGCCGACCCCTTTCCGGCTGAGGGGGATGACATCGTTTTCACCGGCGCGATGGACTATCAGGCCAACGTCGACGGTGTCGTCTGGTTCTGCCGTGAGGTATGGCCGCAGGTCCGGGCTGCGCTGCCGGCGGCACGGTTCCATATCGTCGGTCAGAGGCCAGTGCCGGCGGTTCGGTCGCTCGCGCAGGAGTTCGACGGGGTGACGGTAACCGGTCGCGTGCTGGACGTGCGCCCCTACCTGGCACACGCGGGCGCGATCTGCGCCCCGCTGCGCGTGGCGCGCGGCGTACAGAACAAGGTGCTTGAGGCCTTGGCCATGGACCGGCCTGTGGTCGGTACGGAAGCGGCCTGGGAGGGCTTGGGCGTGTTCGATGCGGTGCTGGGCGATCGGGTGGACGAGCCCGATGCCTTTGCCCGGGCGTTGGTCGTGCGGCTGCGGGGTACTACACTCAGTGAAGCGGGCGTGCGCCGTCGATTGATTGGCCAGCGATTCAGTTGGACGCATTCGCTGGAACAGTTGTTAAGCCTGCTGGAAGGCGACGTGCAGGAGCCCGGTGAACTGCAACAGGCGGTGGCCCGATGAGCCGCACGATGGACAATGCCGGCGGCCGACGGATGCTTTCGCACGCGCTGTTCGGCCTGCTTCTGCTGTCCTATGTGCTGGGCTACCGGTCGACGCTGGAGACACTGGTCGGCGTCTGGGCTGGCGACGGGACTTTCCAGTACGCCTTTCTGATCGTGCCGATCTCGGTGTTTCTGATCTGGTCGCGCCGCAGGGAGGTGGCTGCCTGCGATTTCGCACCAAGCATGGCCGGCCTGCTGTTGGTCGCGGCGATGGTGTTGTTGTGGCTGACGGGCGAGTTGGTCGGCGTGCAACTGATGCAGCATTTCGCAGTGGTGACGCTGCTGCCTGCGCTGGTGCTTGCGATCTATGGTGTCTCTGTCGGTCGGGCGCTGCTGTTCCCGTTGCTGTACCTGTTCTTCGCCTTTCCCTGGCCGGTGGCCGGTCTGACGGCGTTGCTGCAGCAGATTACGGCCGAGTTCAGCGTACGCGTGCTGCAGCTGACCGGATTCACCACGGTGCTGCAGGGGGTGTTGATCGAGACGCCGTTTGGAGCCTGGCATGTCGCCGAGGCCTGCAGCGGCATCAAGTTCTTCATTGCCTCCCTGGCGCTTGGGGCGCTATACGCCAATTTGTTCTATTGCAGTTGGCGCCGTCGGCTGGTGTTCATGCTGTTCGCCTTCGTGGTGCCGATCGTCGCCAATGGTTTTCGCGTCTATTTCACGGTGGTGATCGGCGAGGTGTTCGGGGTGCAGTACGCTACCGGCACAGATCATCTGATTTTCGGCTGGCAGTTTTTCGGCACGGTGCTGCTGCTGCTCTTCCTTATCGGCTGGCGCTGGCGTGAGCTGCCGCCGCCGGAGACGCCAGTACCCGATGACGGTGAGGGGACAGCCAGCGGGAATATCATCCCGCTTGGGGTGTTGGCGGTATCGTTGCTGCTGGTAGGGCCGGTGATCGGATGGGCATTGGCCGCTCTTACCCCCGTGGCACAGAGCGTTGCCGTGCCGGTCACACCGCAGGCCTTTGGCGCGTGGCGTTTGTTGCTGCCCGGGGCAAATCCGCTCGGGGCTCGCTACCGAGCGCCGGATCGCGAGTCCACGGGTACATTCGTGGATGGTGAGCGGCACGTCAACATAGTGCGTGTGCGTTACGACGGCCGCCCGCGTGACGGGCACAAACTCTTTCTTGCCGGAAATCGACTGTACAACACGGGACAGTGGTGGCCGGTCGGGAAACCGATGCTTGTGCGGCCCGCAGGGCTGCATGCAGTGCATCAATTGAAACTCAGTTCGGGTGGCCAGCAACGGCTGGTCTGGTATTGGTACCAGGTTGGCAACCGGATCGTTCCTGACCTGATGCAAGTCAAGCTTCAGCAACTGTTTGATGGGTTGCGAGCAGCACCGCAGTCGACCCAGGTGGTGATCCTGTCGACGCCGTTGGCATCCTCTGCTCAGGGTGCCGTCACAGGCGCGGCGGAAAGTCTGCGGGTGTTCATGCAGGCATATGCGGTTTCGGAGCAGGGCCGGTGACTGATTTGAATGGACTGCCACTGATCGTCCATGTGATCCACCGTCTGGATTACGGTGGCATGGAGACCGTGTTGGTCGATCTCATCAACAGCATGAGCGACGGCCCTTACCGCCATGCCGTGATCTGCCTGACCGACTTCAGCGACTTTCGAGCGCGAATCCGTTCGCCGGAGGTGGCGGTATTCGCGCTGGGCAAGCGTGAGGGCAAGGATTTGCCGAGTTACTGGCGATTGTGGCGATTGCTGCGGCGCCTGCGGCCGGTTTTGGTCAACACGTACAACCTGGCGACGCTGGATGTCGCGCCGATCGCGCGATTGGCGGGCTGCCGGGTGATCCACTCCGAGCATGGTTGGCTGGTCGGGCGCGAGGCCGTTCCGGCCCGGTATGTGCGGCTGCGCCGTGTAGTGCGCCCGTTCATAGACCGCTTCGTGGCGGTGTCGCTTGATCTGGAGAACTGGCTGCATCAGGTGGTCGGCGTGCCCGCGGCCAAGCTCGTCTGTATCCATAACGGTGTCGCGGCGGCGGGTTTTCAGCACGATGCGGGCGAGCGGAGCCGCGTCCGAGAACACCTGGGTGTGGCTCCGGAAACCTTTGTCGTCGGCACGGTCGCCAGGCTCGATCCGGTCAAGGCGCAGACGCAGCTGATCGAGGCGGTTTCCAAGCTGGTCGCAGTTCATGAATCGCCGCGCGATACACGGCTGTTCATCGTCGGCGAGGGTCCCGAGCGGGCCAGGCTCGAGGCGTTGATTCACGCACGGGGCTTGGAACGCGAGGTGACGCTGACCGGCGCCCGTTCGGATGTGCCGCAGTTGCTGGCTGCATTCGACGTGTTCGCGCTGCCGTCGCACATAGAGGGAGTGTCGATCGCGATTCTCGAGGCCATGGCCAGTGGCTTGCCGGTGGTGGCTACGCGGGTCGGAGGCAATCCGGAGGTGGTGGTCGATGGCACGACGGGGGCGCTGGTCGCGCCCGGCGCCGTCGATGAATTGGCGGAGGCGTTGGCCGGCTATCGCGAGAGCCCGGCGTTGGCGAGCACACATGGCGAAGCCGGCCGGGCACGCATGCGGGCGGAGTTTTCCCTGGAAAGCATGGTAGGGCGCTATCGGCAACTGTACGATGATGTTCTGGACGGCAGATCGGCCACGGTCGAACGCAGGGGGGCGGCGTAGAAATGTGCGGAATCGCGGGCATCGTATGCAGTACGGTGGAACGCACGCCGGAGCGCGGTTTTCTCGAACGGATGGGAGAGTCCCTCGCGCACCGCGGTCCGGACCAGTCCGGCGTGTATGCCGCGCCGGGTGTGGGCATCGTGCACCGCCGCCTGTCCATCATCGATCTGGTCCATGGCCGTCAGCCGATGGTCGGCGGCGATGGTCGCTGGGTGCTGAGTTATAACGGCGAAATCTACAACTTCCGCGAGTTGAAACAGGAACTCGCCGGCATAGGCTACGAGTTCGAGGGCCATTCCGACACCGAGGTGCTGCTGCAGGCATGGCGTGCCTGGGGGCGGGCCTGCGTCGAGCGTTTCATCGGCATGTTCGCCTTCGCGCTGTGGGACGGCGAAACGCGCGAACTGCACCTAGTGCGCGACCGCCTGGGTATCAAGCCGCTGTACTACGGCTTCACCCGCGAGGGTGATTTCGTCTTCGGTTCGGAACTCAAGGCGCTGCTCGTGCACCCGGGGCTGGAGCGCGAGCTCGATCCGTTGGCCATCGAGGAATATCTTGCGCTGGGCTATGTGCCGGATCCGCGTTCGATCCTCAAGCGCGTATGCACGCTGCCTCCGGCCCATACCCTGTGCTTTCGTGCGGGGGAGTCCGAGCCGGCGCCGCAGCCGTACTGGGATGTCGACCTGGAGGCCCGCCGCGAGGGCGGTGAAGGCGAGCAGGCCGAGGCGTTACGCGAGCGTTTGGTTGACGCCGTGCGCCTGCGCCTGGTTGCCGACGTGCCGTTGGGGGCGTTCCTGTCCGGCGGCGTGGATTCGAGCGCAGTGGTGGCGCTGATGTCGGAGGCGATGCCCGCGGCGGTGCAGACCTGCGCCATCGGTTTCGACGATCCGGCTTTCGATGAGACAAAGTACTCGCGACAGGTGGCGCAGCACTTCGCCACGGATCATGACGAGCGTATCGTGCACGCCGCAGGCCATGAGATGTTCGGCCGCCTGGCCGAGGTCTACGATGCGCCGTTCGCGGATAGTTCGGCGTTGCCGACCTACGCGGTCTGCGAGCTGGCGCGGCGGCGGGTCAAGGTGGCGCTGTCCGGGGACGGTGGCGACGAGGTGTTCGCCGGCTACCGCCGCTACCGTTGGCATCTGCGCGAGAGCCGGGTCCGGGAATTGTTGCCCGCAGGGTTGCGCAAGCCGGTGTTCGGCGTGCTCGGACGGCTGTACCCGAAGGCGGACTGGGCACCGCAGGTGCTGCGCGCGAAGACCACACTGCAGGCCTTGGCGCGCGATACGGTCGAAGCCTATTTCCACACCGTTTCCTCGATACCGCAGTCGGTGCGCCAGCGACTGTACAGCGCGCGCTTTCGCAGCGAACTACAGGGTTACAGCGCGCTTGAACTGTTCCGTGAGCATGCCCGCCGTGCGCCGACCGACGATCCCTTGCGAATCGCCCAGTATCTCGATCTCAAGACCTGGCTGCCCGGCGACATCCTGACCAAGGTGGATCGGGCCAGTATGGCGCATGCACTGGAAGTCCGCGTGCCGCTGCTCGATCATCGGGTGGTGGAGTGGGGTATGGCGTTGCCGAGGCGGCACAAGATTCATGACGGCGAGGGCAAATATCTGCTCAAGCGCGCGCTGGAACGCGATCTGCCGCACGAGATCATCTATCGCCGTAAACAAGGCTTTGCCGTGCCGCTCAAACAGTGGTTCCGAGGGCCGCTGGTCGAGCCTTTCGAGCAGGTATTGGGCGATTCGGCCCTGGCGGGTTCCGGATTCTTCGATATGGATGCTTTGCAGGCGTTGTGGCGGGAGCATCAGAGCGGCGTCGGCGATCATGGCACGGTGCTGTGGAGTTTGCTGATGCTCAACGGATCGCTGGAGCGGTTGTCTCCCCAACGCTTTGTTCCGGCCGAGGCACCGAACATCAGGCGGCAGGCCTGATGCGTGAGCCAGTTACTAAGCTGAAAATTGTGCAGAGTGTGGTTTGATATTCGTCGGCCCCGTTCCGGTCAACTCGATGCCGTGCATGCGGGGGCGGTTATGATGCCTCGCCCGGCAGATGCAGCTGAGGAGGCTGCCAGGGGGCGTTGTGGGCTTTGAAGAGTTTCCGAATGGGGCACACTCGATTACGAACACTTTGGTTGATGGACGAATGGATACGCGCCGTACACTGAGGATTCTGACGTTCTCCAGCCTGTATCCAAATGCCGTACAGCCGCGCCATGGGGTTTTCGTAGAAGAGCGCCTGCGTCATCTGGTGGAGGCGGGAGGCGTGTCGGTCACCGTTCTGGCGCCGGTTCCTTGGTTTCCCTCGCGGAATTCACGTTTTGGCCGCTATGCGCAGTATGCCGATGTTCCACGGGAAGAGAAGCGACATGGCCTGCGAGTGTTGCACCCGCGTTACCCTGTTCTTCCCAAAGTCGGGATGAGCGTGGCTCCATGGCTTATGGCGCGCGCCTTGCTGCCGGTGCTGCGTCGGATCGAACAGCAGAACGGGGGATTTGATCTGATCGACGCGCATTACTTCTATCCCGACGGCGTGGCTGCGGTCTGGCTCGGTGAACGTCTCGGAAAACCGGTGACGGTAACCTCGCGCGGAACGGATGTGAACTGGATTCCCCGTTACCCATTGCCAAAGCGGCAGCTTTGCTGGGCCGCTGAACGTGCGGCTGGGCTGATATCGGTGTCCGCGGCCTTGGGGGAGCACCTCGTCAGTCTGGGGGTGGACCGCAAGAGGATCGTCGTGTTGCGCAATGGTGTGGATCTCGAGCTTTTTCGACCTCAAGTCGAGGCTGGTGCGGCGTTGCGCTCAGAACTCGGAATCGAGGGAACCGTGTTGCTGTCTGTCGGTAGCCTGATCGAGCGCAAGGGACATCATGTAACCTTGCAGGCGCTTCAACGTCTGCCCGATGCAACTCTGCTGATTGCAGGCGAAGGTCCCCTTGAGGGAGCTCTCCGGCGTCAGGCGGAAACACTTGGCCTGGGTGCGCGAGTTCGTTTTCTCGGCCCCGTGGCTCACGACGATCTGGCACGCTATTTTTCCGCGGCGAACGTTTCGGTGCTGGCCTCGAGCCGCGAAGGCATGCCCAACGTAGTGCTTGAATCATTGGCTTGCGGTACCCCGGTGGTCGCTTGTGACGCCGAAGGGGTGAGCGAGGTGCTGGCTGAGGCCGTGGCTGGACGCGTGGCGTCGGCTCGGGAACCGGAGGCACTGGTTGATGCCATCGTTGCACTTCTCGATGCACATCCGGGACAGGATGCGGTGCGGGAATATGCACAGCGTTTTAGCTGGGAGGATACCAGCGCCGGGCAACTTGCTCTGTTCCGGCGTATTTGCGATGGAGATGGGGGGCTCCGATGAAAATTCTCTATCATCACCGCATCGGTTCCAAGGACGGACAGTTCGTCCATATCGCCGAACTCATTCGGGCCTTGGAGCAGGAAGGAGCCGAAGTGGTCGTGGTCGGCCCCAGGTCCGTCGAGCAGCAATCCTTCGGAGGGGAAACCGGTTTTGTCTCGGCGCTCAAAAGATGGTTGCCACGGGCGCTTTACGAGGTGCTGGAACTCGCCTACAGCGCGCATGATTACCGTCGGCTGCGCCGCGCGATAGCCGAGCATCGGCCCGATGTGATTTACGAGCGCTACAATCTATTCTTCGTGTCCGGGGCGTGGGCACGGAAGCGTTTCGGTGTGCCGCTGCTGCTTGAGGTCAACGCTCCCTTGCTCGATGAGCGCAGCCGCTACGGCGGCATTGCGCTGCGCGGATTGGCGCGCTGGAGCGAGCGACAGGCCTGGCGCGGGGCGGATCACGTTTTCACGGTGACTTCGGTTCTCGCGCAGCGCATCGGGCGCGAGGGTGTGCCCCTTCAGCGCATCAGCGTGACACCCAACGGTATCGATCCGCAGCAGTACCTCACCTTGCCCGTACGCGCGGAGGCTAAGTGTCGCCTGGGCCTCGACGGCCGCCTGGTGCTCGGTTTCACCGGGTTCGTGCGGGAGTGGCACGGCTTGGAGAGCATCCTCGATCTCATGGCGCAACATCCCGATTTGAACCTGCACTTGTTGCTGGTCGGGGACGGTCCCGCTCGCCCTGCGCTGGAGGCCAGGGCTGACACCCTCGGGGTGGCGGACCGCGTGACTTTTACCGGTGTGGTGGAACGCGAGCAGGTCCCCTCGCACGTCGTGGCATTCGACGTGGCGTTGCAACCCGCGGTCGTGCCCTATGCCTCACCGCTTAAACTTTTCGAATATCTCGCCGCAGGCTGTGCGATCGTGGCGCCGGCCAGTGAGAACATCAGGGAAATCCTGACGCATGAAGCCAACGCTCTGCTGTTCGATCCGGAAAAGCCGGCGCAGCGCGCAGCGGCGATTGTCCGGTTGGCGACAGATGAGTCGTTGCGCGCCCGACTCGGCGAAGCAGCGACGGCGACTATCTCTGAGCTTGGATTGACTTGGCGCGCAAATGCCAAAGTCGTGCTCGATGTCGCCGAGCAGTCGGTCGATCGTAGGAGTGAACGAGCGGCGACAAGAGAGGCCACCGGTGAACCGTGACGGCTCGCGGCCGAGCGTGCCGGCATTGGTGCTTGGCAGCGGCCTGAACGGACTCGGTGTGGCACGCAGCCTGGGCAGCGAGAGTGTTCCCGTTTATCTTGCGGATACCGATATTCGGCGCTTCGAACTGCGCACACGCTATGCGAGCCGCCTGCAGCTTTCCGCTCTCGAAGGTGACTCTCTACTGCGGGACTTGGTCGAGCTTGGCCAGGGACGGTTTACGGGGTGCCGCCCCGTGCTCGTTCTGACACAGGAGCGGACTGTGCGCACCGTTGCTGGGGCGTTGGAGGATTTGCACGGCCTGTTCCGCTTCGTCTTGCCGTCCGGCGGGTTGCTCGAGACACTGATGCACAAGGAGGGGTTCGCACGCCTTGCCGAACAAACCGGTTTGCGAATTCCGGGGACGGTGAACGTGCGCGAACCCGGGGATATCGAGACAGCGCTGGTCTTGACGCCTCCCCTCGTCGTCAAGCCGGCATTGCACGCGCCGCAGTACGAACGCCTGTATCGCAAGGCATACCTCGTTGACGATCCGGGGCAGGCCCGGCAGCTGATCGAGCGCATACTCGATGTGCTTCCCGATGTCATCGTGCAGGAGTGGATTCCAGGCAACGATTCGGACATCTATTTCTGTTTGCAGCACCTGTCGTCGGAAGGGCGGTTAGAGTGCAGTTTCGTCGGTCGCAAGATCCGCTCCTGGCCGCCCAATGTGGGCGGAACGGCATCCTGCACGTCCGCTCCCGAGCATGTTGTGAAATTGACGGAAGCGACGGCAAGCTTTTTCAAACGGGTCGGCATGTCTGGACTCGCGAGCATGGAATACAAGCGGCATGCGGCTACCGGTGAATTCGTCGCGATCGAACCGACCGTGGGACGTTCCGATTACCAGGAAGAGGTGGCAACGCTGAATGGTATTAATCTGCCGTATGCGTATTATCTCGGCGCCCTCGGTAGGGCCACTGAGTTTGTTTCCGGTCGGGATCGCCGCGCTATTTGGCGTGATGGCGATGCCGACCGGCAATCGTCGCAGACCGTCGGCCAGTCGGTGCAGGGCTGGCCGCTTGCGCATGGCCGTGTCTACGATGCGCTGTGGCGATCCTCGGATCCGGGACCTTCTTTGGACCGCAACTGGCGACGTCTGGCTGGACGCATCGGACTCTGTCGCGTCGCCGCGGGCGTTAGGCCGACAGGCGGATGACGATACCGCGACTTCATGCCCTGCGCGACCGCCTGCCGTTGCCGCGCGCCAAGCCGGAAGCCGACGCAGCCTGTAAGGCCTTGGCACGTTGGCTGGCTGCGGCACAGGATGCCAGCGGCTGTGGTGGGGTCTGCGCGTACTACGATCTGCGCCGAGCGGATTGGGCTGCGGCTTATCCGGAGACGACCGGTTATATCATTCCAACGCTCTGCGATTATGCGCAGGCCGGGCAGGAGCCGGAGTATCGCGAACGTGCATTGCGCATGGCCGATTGGGAGTGCGAAGTGCAACTGCCGGACGGAGGGGTTCGTGCAGGCTTGATGAACGCGCCACAAGTCAGTCCCACGGTGTTCAATACTGGCCAGGTGCTGTTCGGTTGGGCGCGGGCGTTTGAGGAAACGGGTGTAGAGCGCTATCGCAAGGCGCTGCATCGCGCAGCCGACTGGTTACTCTCGGCCCAGGACGAGGACGGCGCCTGGCGGCGTTTCGGCTCGCCGTTCGCAATGCATACGCTGAATACGTACAACACGCGCACAGCTTTTGGGTTGGGACGGGTGTCGCAGGTGCTGTCGGATCCCCGCTACCTGGAGGCGGCGCGGCGCAATGTGGACTGGGCGCTGAGCCGTGCCCATCCCAACGGCTGGCTGCCGGACAACTGCCTGGAGGACAATACGCGCCCGCTCACGCACACCATCGCTTACGCTCTGCGCGGGATTCTGGAGGTGGCGGCGCTGGACGGTGGTCGTGGCCTGGATACGGTACTGACGGCGGCGCGGGCCCTGGCGAAGGTGCAACATAAGGACGGCGCGCTGCCGGGGCGTCTCGACGCCGACTGGAACGGGGCTGCGCGCTGGAGTTGCCTGACCGGGAATGCACAGATCGCCATAGTGTGGATGCGTCTGGTGGAGCTGACCGGCGAGGCCGGATTTCTGCCGGCGGTCCACAGGGCGCTTGGGTTCAATCTACGAACGTTGAGAATAAATGGTCTCGCCGGTGTGGCTGGCGGCATCAAGGGCTCGCATCCAGTGGATGGCGGTTACATGCGGTATCGCTATCCAAGTTGGGCAGCTAAGTTCATGCTTGACGCACTGCTGCTGCGGCGAAGGATGGGTTGAGATGCGTTCTCTTCTGCTGATTCTGTTCGTTCTAGGGACGTTGCCGATGGCGTTTGTCGAGCCGTTCATCGGCTTGCTTCTGTGGGTGTTGTTCAGCGATATGAATCCGTACCGCTTCGCCTGGGGACTGGCAGCGTCGATTCACTGGGTATACCTGATCGCTCTGGTGACGATCGTTTCCTCTATCATCCATGCCAACAAGCTGCAGGCCATACGTTGGGATGCGTTGACAGTATTGATGCTGAGTTTCGCGCTGTTCACTGGCGTGTCGACTTATTTCTCGTTTGTGCCGGGTTATGCTTGGCCGCATTGGGTGCAACTGTTCAAGGTCATCGTGCTGGCGTTCTTCATTATCCTGCTCGTCGATTCCCGCAAGCGCATGGACTGGCTGATCTGGACCTTCGTGATTTCCTTCGCTTTCTGGGGTATCAAGGGTGGGGTATTCACCTTGGCGCACGGCGGGCATTATATCGTCAGAGGACCGGGGGCAACCTTTTATGGAGACCGCAACCAGTTCGCCCTGGTCATGTGCATGACGCTGCCCTTGATGCGCTATCTGCAACTGCACTCGCGCTCACGCTGGACAAGGTGGGGGCTGGGGCTGGGTATGGCGCTGATGGTGCTGTCAATCCTCGGCACGTATTCGCGTGGAGGACAGGTCGCGCTGGCTTTGGTGTTGTTTGCACTGGTCTGGAAGAGCCGTAGACGCTTCCGTTTGTTGCTCGCGACGGTGATACTGTTGCCGCTGGCCTTGAATTTCATGCCTGCGCATTGGACGGAGCGTATGCATGGGCTGGTTTCCGGTTCGGCGGAACAGGGCGGATCATTCCAGGGACGCGTGCAGTCATGGCAGTTCGCGACCAATGTCGCGCTGCACCATCCGGTGCTGGGCGGCGGCTTCGGCGTTTGGTCAAGTGCAGGCATGTGGGATCAATACGGTCCGCCCGACATTAGTCACGGCAGGGCGATCCACAGCATCTGGTTCCAGGTGCTGGCCGAACAGGGCATGATTGGCTTTGCACTGTACGTGCTCATGTTGCTGATTGCCTGGTTGTACCTGGGGCGTGTCAGGCGCTTGGCCCGGGGAGACCCGGATCGTGTGTGGTTGTATGATCTCGCTGGATTCATTCAAGTCAGTCTGATCGCATTCACGGTGGCGGGCAGCGCTTTACCGCAGGCGTATTTTAATTTTCTGTTCCAAATCTATGCTGTGTCCTCATTGCTGAGACGTTTTGCTCTGGAGCGCCAGTCCGCGAGCCTTGGAGCTCCGGCTGTAGCGCCTGCGGGATTGGGTGTCAAGACGGGTAAACGGGCACTTGCGTACCATAAGTTGCGAGACTGAGTACCTGCATGCTTGGGCGCAGTGTGACTTCACCAGAAGATGAATCTCAGGTTCTGCTGATTGCGAGCAACTTTCCACCGGTGGTCGGTGGTTCTGCGAACGTTTACGCGCAGTTGGCACGCGAGGCGCGAGGGCGTGTGCGTGTGCTTGCCGCATCGCGTTCGTATCACGACGATCGCCAGCTGGATGGTTGGCGCGAATACGATGCGCAGCAGGACTACCCTGTGGACCGCATTCCCCTGCTGCGTACTCCTCTGCAAACTCCGCAATCTGGCTGGCGGTCGTCCAGAACGTGGCGGGTCGCGCAGGAACTTCTCCTGCGCTGGCGGCTCCTGGTCGCGGTGGGGCGAATTCTGCTGCAGAACCGAATTCGCTGTGTCTGCGTCGGGGAGCTTATCGCGAACGGCTGGCTGCTGCGCCCGCTGAAGTACTGGCCTGGAATCAGAACGGTCGTGTATATACACGGTGAGGAGCTGACCACGGAGGACGGGTACGACGACAGCGGCCAACGGCGCCGAACCTTTCTGCGCGCGGCTGATCGTGTTGTCGCGGTCAGTCGGTTTACTGCCGACGTCGTGCGAACGTTCGTGGACGACGCGGCGCGCATCGCAATCATCGGCAATGGCGTCGATTTTCGGCGTTTCTCCATGGCCGACCCTAGCGATACGCGACATCGGCTAGGTTGGGACGACTGCTTCGTGTTCGTCAGCGTCTGTCGTCTTGTGCCCAAGAAGGGGCTGGACCAGGCTCTGCGCGCGTTTGCGCGACTGCTTTCCGTGCACCCCGAAGCCCGCTATCTGCTAGTCGGTGGCGGTGAAGACGAAGCGAGATTGCGGGCCATCGCTGCCGAGGAGAGCTTGGGCAGGAATGTTGAATTCGCCGGTCTGGTTTCTGCAGAGCAGTTGCCGGGTTGTTACAGGGCAGGCGATGTGTTCGTGATGCCGAATCGACGGATGGAAAATGGCGATACGGAGGGGTTTGGCTTGGTCTTCCTGGAAGCAAATGCGGCGGGGCTGCCGGTGATCGCGGGCAAGGACGGCGGAAGCGTCGATGCCGTTACCGACGGGGACAACGGACTCGTGGTGGATGGTGCCTCCGTTGAGCAGATTCATGTGGCAATGCACAGGCTCGTACTGGATGCTCGGCTACGGCACCGATTGGCCGAAAATGGACGCAGACGTGCGCAGGAGAACGATTGGTCGACCAAGGCTCGACAGTTCCTGCAGTTGTGCCTGGACCGTTGACCCATGGGTCGGTTGTTCAAGAGCACGCCGGCGGCCTTCAACGATATTCCGGAAACCGGCGTCGATGCCGGTTGGCAGGATCTGGGGCGAGGCGGATCGGTGGTATCCCGCACTGCGTTTGGTGCGGCGTGGATAATCATCTGGCGTTTCGTCAACCGCTTCCTGGGTATTATCAGTACCCTGATTCTGGCGCGCCTATTGCTTCCAGCGGATTTCGGTGTCGTCGCTCTGGCGATGTCCTTCGTGCAGGGGCTGCAACAGCTTGCCGAACTCGGTACGGAAAACGCCATCATCAGGGCCGATATGCCCGATCGGCAGTTGTACAATACCGGCTTCACTATCAATGTGTTGCGCGGGGTCGGGGTAGGTTGCGTGTTGGCCGTAATCGCCGTACCCGCGGGTGGTTTCTTCAATACACCGCACTTTACCCAGGTGGCTTTGCTGGCCGCCCTGGTCAGCGTCGTTTCCAGTTTCCAGAACATCGGGGTCGTCGATTATCGACGCTATATGGCGTTCGACCGCGAGTTTCTGTTAAAGCTTGTTCCCCGGCTATTGTCGGTGACGACGGCGGTTACGCTCGCCTTCGTATTGCGCGATTACTGGGCGCTGATCATCGCGATTCTCGTCAACGTGTGCGCCGATGTTCTGCTCAGTTATGTGATGCATCCTTATCGGCCGCGTTTTACTTTGGCCGGATGGCCGCGGATGGCTTCGTATTCGACGTTGTTGTGGCTGTCCAACATCGCCGGCCTACTGGGCACCCTCGGGACGCGTTCCACCATCACTAAAATGACCAATGTCAGCTCGCTCGGACTCTACGAGCTTGCCTCGGAAATCGCCAATCTTCCTACCACGGAGCTGACGGGGCCTTTGACCAGGGCGATGTTCTCCGGGCTTTCCGAGGTACGCAATCAGGCTGATCGCGGGGCTGGTCTGCTGCTGCGCATGATGACGACGATGAACGTGATCGTGCTGCCGATTGGCGTCGGTTTGTCGCTGGTCGCAGAGCCGACGGTCCGGCTTGCGTTCGGAGAAAAATGGCAGGGTGCGGTGCCGTTGCTGCAGATTCTCGCGCTCGGAGAAGCGATTTCGATTTTCGGGCAGATGAGCCGACAGGCCTTTGCCGTACATGGCTGGATGAAGGCGCTGCTCAAGGTTACGCTGGTGTTCGGTTTGTCGCAGATAGCGATATTGATCGTGATGATTCTGATGTTCGGAATGCCTGGAATCGCTTTGGCACTGATCGTCGGCAGTATTGCAAACGGCTTGGTCTATTTCGTCGTGACCATGTCGCGGCTGCAGATTTCGTGGCGGGTTTTGCTCTCGAGGGTGTGGCGTAGCTTCGTGGCAGCGATGCTCATGACGGCCGCGCTCAACGCAGCAGGTTTTGGCTGGTTCGATTTGCATACGACATCCAATGGGTGGCCGTTGGCATGGCAATTATGCGAGATCATAGCGTTGGGAACGGTCACATATAGTTCATCTCTCCTTGTGTTATGGTTGCTGGCAGGCAGACCGGACGGTCCTGAGAGGGAGTTGTTGAACTGCGTTCGTAGTTATATTTTCGGAAGGTTGGCTCGGCAACGCTGATATGCGAATGCGGTTCGGTTCGTGGTATTTCGGCGCAGCTGGAATGGGATTTGTCGCTAATGGCCTGCTGCTGGGGATTGGATATGGTCGCATGGGATCTTAAGTGTTTGCGAGCCTGCAAATCGCCGCAGCACGTGGGTGCTTCGTGGGTTGCCGCCCTGCTCGGATTTCTGTTGTTCACCATGAGTCCAGTCTACGCAACTTCCGAGTGGGTGCGTGTGCCGGACCTGCCGACCGCCGACGCCCCCGGCGACGTTGGTAGCTTTCTACTGCAGAATATTTCCAGGGAACGGACGAAGCGCGCGTACGTCACTTTCGGTACTGTTTTCGGTCGAGGTGCTGTGAAATCTTCCTTAGATGTTTCCGCGCATCTTGGGAACGGACGCTCGATGCCAGTGCAGATCGATGCTAAAACTCATTATGCGGACGGCTCCATACGCTTTGCGGTGATCACCGCCGCAGTTCCCCCTATCGCCCCAGCGGGATCGCTGCCGGTTGTACTGGTGGCGCATGCACCGACTGCGGCCGGTACACCTCAACCGTCTTTGATGACGGCGTTGAAGGCTCATGATCTGCGGCTGCGATTGACCTTCTACGGTGCGAATGGCGGGGTGGAATCGCATAAGGAATACGATATAAGCACCTTGTTCAGTGATGCGCAGGCGAAGGGCTTCGGCTCCTCAGCATTTTGGCGCAAGGGAGCGTTGGCTACGGAAGTGCGCGTCCAGCAACATATCGTTGGGTCGTTACGTCTGGTGATAGATCTCACGGCATTAGCCGACGGATCGCTGTCGGCTGATATTCAGTTTAATAACGATATCGCCATGTCCCCGCAGGGCGGGACGCTGCGTTACTCGGTAGGTATTTCGAGTAAAGGTAAGCTGGTTTTCGACAGTGGCAAGCTCGTGCAGCATCAGTATCAGGCCTGGCATGTGGTTTGGCGATCAGCGGGCAAGCCCCCGATCAACATCGTGCACGACGTGTCGCACCTGGCTCGTGTCGGCGCTATTCCTAACTACCAGATACGCTATGGCCTGCCGGCTGAGCTGTTGCGCCATGAACTCAAGGCCCTCCAGGCGAAGGGCTGGGGGCGGCCGCTCGCCGCCAATGGAGTGGTCCAGTACATGCCTATGACCGGTGGACGTCCGGACATCGGCCCGGTGACCGGGGCGAACGCCATATGGCTCATTACCCAGAGGCCGGTGGCTGCGGCTTATGCGCTCGGTCAGGCCGACGCCGCGGGCGCTGTACCTTGGCATTTCTATTTGCCGGGCAGGGGGCGTTATCTGACCACGCTGGATTACCCCAACTTTTGGGCCGACCCCAGAGGTGGAAGGAATTCCGGCACACAGGGGCTGACGCAGCGGTTCGGTGACGGTAAGTGGCATCCCGATGCGGCGCACGTACCCAGTCTGGCCTACGTGCCCTACCTTTTGACCGGCAGGCGCTATTATCTGGATCAGCTAAACGCCGAAGCGCTGTACGTGATTCTTGGTCAGTGGCCCGCCCCCAGGCTCGGTGGAGACGGAATACTCGTCGGATCAGGTGCTCAGGTGAGGGGGGCTGCGTGGAGCTTAAGGGAGGTTGCATATGCAGCCTATGCCAATCCATCGGATTCCTACTATGGGCGGTATTTTCGTCAGATTCTGGACAACAATATCCGCTATCTAAAGGCGCGGATTCCGCAGTGGACGCGGGAGGAAGGCGAGACTTACGGGTATGTCTTCGGGAGTTATGGTGCAGGCGCTGCGATGCCGCCGTGGCAGCAGGATTTTCTTGCCACCAGTATTGCAACGACTGCGCGCCTGGAGATACAGGGGGCGAGAGATGTATTGCTCTGGCAGATGCACTTCCTTGCGGGCAGCCTGCAAGCGCGCGGGGATTGGAACCCGCGCGACGGTATCGCTTATAACCTTGGCGTTTACAACCCTGATACCAAGGTTCGATACAAGACATGGGCAGAGGTGCGGAAGGCGACGGAGGCTATGGGGCAAGCCAATGGCAGCGGTTGGAGTCACAGCAAAGGTTACTACGGCATGTTGCGCATGGCTTCGTTGGCATCCATATATAATGTGACGGGCTCCCGCGAAGCACTCGCCGGCTATCGATGGGTCGAGAAGAGCGGTGCGCCAGGTGTTTCACGTGATGGGCGAGCTCGCCAACCCCAATACTGGATCGTGCCTCGCATCGTTGAATCAATGACATCGGGAAAAGCAAATTAGGGATGACAGGCAAAATTCTCAGCGTGCTGTCCGGGGCAGGCTTTACTTATGAAACGACGAAACTGTTGCAGCCTATTGCGACGCACTCATCATTTGTTTTTTTGACGACCGAACATGGAGGTACACCCGGCAGCGGGGAGATACCGATGGGGGAGTGCCATTTGGTGCCGAGCTTTCCTACTGTTACCAACCCTTCAAAGATAAATGCGATAAAGGCGGTATGGCGTACTTTCGTGCTGGCCCGTCGTGTAATGCGAGTTACTCAGCCGGACATGGCTGTCGTGGTGGGGTGTAGTCATGCAGTTCCAGTGTTTGTTGCGGCCCGTACGGTCGGTTTGTCGACGGTGTTCGTCGAAAGCATTACGCGTTCCGATCAGCTTTCCATGACCGGGCGTTTGGTGCGCGCTTTGAGGCTGGCCGATCTGTTTATTGTTCAGTGGCCAGAGTTGCAGCGACGCAATGTCGGAACGCAATTGGGGTCGATACTGTGATACTGGTGACGGTTGGTACTACGATGCCGTTCGATGAATTGCTGGAAGAGGTCGACCGGCTTGCGGAGTCTGGCGTGCTCGCGCAACCGCTTGTTACGCAGTACGGTCAATCAAGTTATCGCATGCGACACGGTGAACAATTTGCGGGCCGTCCCGGTCTACAGGACTTGATCGACAGGAGTTCCCTCGTTATCACTCATGGCGGATCTACGGTGATTCAACTTTTGCTGTCGAATAAGCCGTTTGTCGCGTTTCCCAATCCCCGTGGTGCTGGCGACCATCAGACGGCTTTTTTGCGTCAGGTGTCAAGTGTGGTCAATATATCATGGAGTCAGAGTGTGTGTGATCTGGAGGGATTGTACAAGAATCGTCTTCGAATGGGGGCAAGCCTGGTTGATAACAACATACCCAAGGCTTCAGTGCTAATTGATGAATTTGTGCGAATGAAATTGCAATAGGTAATGTTTTTTGATCCATAAAATGGTCTTTGTTTGGCGTCTTCAATGCATTTTCCTCACGGTATAAATGTGCTTTTTGGTTGGGCGATTTTCCGATGGGGGTGGCAAAGACGATGGCAGATGGCGTATCGATTGGCGTAGTGATCCTAAACTGGAATGACTGGAAAAATGCTGCAGACTGCGTGCGCAGCGTGTATGCGTCGACATACACGAACGTCAGGTTATTGGTCGTCGACAATGCTTCGGATGATGGTTCCGCGCGTGCGCTTCGTGATTTGTTTCCGGAACTGCGCCTATTGCAGTCGGGAGAGAATCGGGGCTGGGGCGGCGGCAACAATGATGGTTTGCGGTTGGCTTTGGGGGAAGGTTGTGACTACGTGCTTTTGCTCAACTCGGATGTGATGTTGGCCCCGGATTGTATCGAACGGCTAGTCGCAGGAGTGGTCGATGAGCCAGATGTGGCCGCAGTCGGCTGTCTTGTCCTGTCCCGCAAACGGCCGGACTGGGTCGAGTATGGAGGATCACGAGTCGATCCGGTTTCGTGGTTTTTCAATCATGTATCGTGTTGGCTTAATGAACTGCCGAGTGATGGGGGGTATGAAAGCGCGAGCGTGAAGGGTTGCGGGATGCTTGTGAAGAGACAGGCTGTAGAGAATGTGGGCTATTTCGACGAAGCATATTTCCTTAACTTCGACGAGTCGGATTGGACCGTGCGTGCGCGTGAGGCGGGTATGGAGTTGATGATCGCCCGGGATGCCCGGGTATACCATCTGGGGGCGGTGTCGTTTGGTGGGACGGACACGCCGCTGTACCGGTATTTCATCACCCGAAATATGCTGCGTTTCGCCTATTCGTATTTGACGCGTAAACAGCGCCTGCTGACGCTCAGGGTTGGTTTGTGGGAATTCAAGAACGCACTTTTCCTGATGTGGTTCCCACGATCTGCAGCGGGCATGCGGGCCCGCCTGATTTACGCGATCGTGCTGGCCTGGCGAGATTTTCTGTTCGGCCGGTACGGCGATTGTCCAACGCGCGTTCGTACTATGAACCGTAAGTTCTGCGAAGTGCTCGCCGTGTGGCGTGGATCCAGTGACAATGCCTGATTTCAACCCGCGCCTGCGGGTGTTGATGATGCCGCCTATCGCTTGGAATACCGATCACCGTCCAGGAGTGGAGCCCGACCCGTTACGTTTGTTCGAAGCATTGCGTTGTCTTGGGATCGACGTGGATGTGCTCAATCCAGGTCAACGCCCCTGGAATCCGTTTTCCGGGCACGGAACCTTCCTGCAGGCACTTGATCCGCTACGGGCGCTCAGAGTGATGCTTAAAGGGCGACATTACGACTATGTGATCAGCGTTTTTCAGGCTGGAGCCGTTCCGCTTGCGCTGCTGAGAGGCCTGTTCGGCTATCGTGTGCCGATCGGGCTGTGGGACATGAACCTGGAGCCGGATTGGCGGCTGGGGCAATGGGCCATGGGTTTCGTTGCGCCCAGGCTGCAGCTATTGCTTACGCTCACGGAGGTGCAGCGCCGCTACATTGAGCAGACCTGGGCTTCGAGTTCCACCGAGGTCATCTCGCACTATGTGGATGAGCAGTTTTACACTCCTGGCGTGCCGCCTGCGCTCGATGGCTATGCTTTGAGCGTGGGCAACGACGTCGGGCGCGATTACGCTGTGTTGCTCGATGCGTGCGGTAACGGTGGCGGTCGCGAGGTCGTTATAAGAACGAACCTTGCTTTGGACGAGGCTCCACGGCGTGTTCGCGTCGTACGTGAACGATTGCCGTATACGGAACTGCGCGAACTCTATCGTGGCGCACGGTATGTGATCGTGCCCCTGAAACCGACGCTTAACCCCAGCGGCGTAAGCGCGATCCTTGAGGCTGCCGCCATGGGCCGGCCGGCAATTGTTACCGACGTGGAGGCAAGCCGGGCGTTTGTTTGTGCGGATGAAACCGCCCTGGTTGTGCCGCAGGGCGACTCTGCAGCGTTGGCTGCAGCGATGTCGCGTCTGGATGCGGACGATGAATTGTGTCGCTCCCTGGGCGAGAATGCGCGCAGGTTGGTAGAGCGGGAATATTCTGTCGACGCTTTCGCTTCGCGGTTCGCCGCCGCGCTCCGCAATCGGCTCATGGCCGGATGAACCGTTTGTACATGACGGATTCCCGATGCCTGGAAGCGTAAGAGCCAAAGTGTCCAGCGACATGCGTTTTTGAACCGGGCGATTACGGTTTGATAGCTGGCAACACATTGTGTGAGCGAGTGACCACGTCTGTGCGTCATGAGGGCGCGGGGGATCCATGAATCCAGGAATGAGTGAGCAAGAGTGAAGGCACGTCATCTAATAACGCGACGCCGCTTGCGGCCACCATTGCTGTTCCTGCATCTTCCGAAGGCTGCCGGGACCAGCATATTCACCTTGTTGCAGGATGTCCTCCGGCCGCGAGACGTTGCTTATTATTTTGATCGAACCCAGTTTGGCGATTTTGATGACTTCGATAGTCTGTCTCAAGATATGCGCGCCGGTTTGTTGCTCGCGCCGCGGGAGATCGAACTCGATCTTGCGGCTGGTCACGTCTCGCGCACTACACTGTTATCGCTTGCCGGCGGCAGAGGAAGATTGATGACCGTTGTGCGGGAACCCATGAGCCGCCTACTGTCGCACTGGCTGTACTGGCGTGGGTATGACGATGCTAGATTGGCTCTGTATGGTGGCTGGGGACGGCGTATCGCGCTGTCGAGGGGAAGGCTGGCTGATTTTGGAGAACGGTCCGAGATCGGCAGTGCAACCGACAATCCATTGTTGCGCATGCTGTTGTGGCCGCACCCGCTTATTCCCGATGGAGGCTTCATCGACCCAAGCCATGACGAGACGCTACTGAGCGAGGCGATCAAGCACCTGTCGCACTTCGATTTTGTTGGCAGCGTTGAAAATCTTCATCTGATGTCGGCTCTGAGCGCATGGTTGAACTCGGCATATCCGCCGAGTGCGCATATTCGGCTCATGCGTCGGTTGAGTGCGCTGCTGCATGGGCAGAAGGAGGCAGCGACAGAGAGAAACGAGCAAAGGCTGACGAGCGGAATAGGTGGGCGCTGGCTGTCCGAGGAGGTCGCTAGCGCCGAACGGGTATTGCGCGAACGCACGCGTTTGGATCTCAAGCTCTGGGAGTGTGCTCAAAATACTTATGCTGCAGCTGCGTCGCCGATTTCATCGAGCGTCGCATTTTCCAATACAGTCGCGAGATACACGACTATGGCGGGCGAGGGCGCCAAGTGACGCCCGTGACGATGACGAACGAAGCTGTGATGAAAAATCATGAGCCTGGAACGACTCTGGCTATCGTGGTCCTGCATTATGGTGCTGCTGAATCCACGCTGAGGTGCGTGCGTTCGTTGTATGAGCACGTCTGTGAATCGGCTAAGGTGATCGTTGTCGATAATGGTACGCGTGATCCTGAAATTCGGTCTCTCGCGAACGATTGTGACGATCTGATCATCGTCGAGCTTAGTGAAAATAATGGTTGGGCGGGCGGCTGCAACGCCGGCATTCAGAAGGCACTGACTTTGGGGGCCGGGGCGATTTGTCTGCTCAATAACGATACGGTCGTGCCGAATGGCGCATCCGATATGGTTAAGTTGTCCCGTCGCTTTGAGCAGCTGGGCCCGTGCCTGCTTCATCCTGCCATCGACTATCTGGATTGCGATAGACCTCCTCAGCTCGATCCGTCCAAAGCGGAAACGGCGGGAAGCGCCGTGGCTGAGGGCATTTACGAAATGGATCATGCATATGGAGCTTGCCTGATTGTTCCGGCGCAGCTATTCAATATGCTCGGCCTGTTCGATGAGCGTTTCTTCCTTCAATTGGAGGAGACGGATTTTTACGAAAGGGCCAGGAAAGCCGGGTACCGTTCCTACTGCGATACGAACGTTCGCATCAAGCATGCGGAGTCTGCGGCGTTCGGAGGTTGGATGCCGCCATTGAAGCTGTACTACATCACTAGAAACACCTTGTTGTTGATAGAAAAAGGGGGCTTCGATAGACGGCTTGCCAGGCGTCGGTTGCAAACGCTATATTGGCTGCTTCGCGAGTTGCACGCGGGTGCACGCTTGAAGAGCGTTTATTCTTTTTTCGTTGTGTGGTTGATTTTTGGGGCAGGTTTTCCAAGAGCCTTTCGTCGCGGGTTCGTCGATTATTTACTGCGCCGTTTTGGACGTGCATCCCGTTCTATTGAAACGATGAAAATTTAGTTGATGGGGCATTGTACGGCCTGCGGCGGTTCGTTCGCGCCTCTGGGCTTTTCGCATAGCAGCGGGTTTTCACTGAAATGAAGCGAAGGTTTCCTGCTCGGCATGCTGCCAGTCCGGCATGGGTGCCGCGAATGAGTCGCTGAGTTCGCATGCTCTATCGGCTGCGTCATTACCACGATGCCTGGCTGCTTCGCGCAACACAGCGGCGATTAAGTGAGCTCGATGTCCGACTGTGGGCGTGTGACGGCGGCATCACGGTGCTTTCGATGGTATCTACCACCGATGTGCATATGTATCTGCTCGCGGTCACTTCGTTCGCTGCTCGCTGTCCCGTGGGGCGCGTTTGCGTGCTCGACGACGGTAGTTTGAAACCTCGGGATCGTGCGATGATCGAACAGCGGATTCCCTTTGTCGAATGGTTGGATATCGATGCTTTTCGAAATGTACGGTTGCCCCGCGGAGGGTGCTGGGAGCGCTTGCATGCGCAGGTCGCGCTGGCTCGTCATGATTACGTTATACAGCTCGATGCTGACACGCTGAGCACCGCAGCCCTCGACGAGGTCGTTGCCGCCGTGGGCGAAGAACGTCCGTTTCTACTGGGAACCCGTCAGGGACATATGATCGGCTCGGCGCGGGCCGCGGCGGCTTGGGCCAAGCGCGAGCTGGAGGCCGGTGATGAACATGTCCAGACGCTGGCGGAAACCGCGTTGTCAACGCTCGACGGAACTGGTCGTTTGCGCTACGTTCGCGGTTGTGCCGCGTTCTCCGGTCTGCCGCCAAGTCGAATCGACTTGGAGACTCTCTATACTTGGTCGTCGAGGTTTGCTGAAGTGCTTGGCGGGCGTTGGACGGAGTGGGGGACGGAGCAGTTCATGAGCTGTCTGCTGATCAGTAATCTGGAAGACTCGCAAGTCTTGCCCCATCCCAAGTATTCGACCTGTCCGGAAGCTCCGGGCGTCGATCACGCGTTTGTGCATTTCTCCGGCTATTGTCGTTACCGGGCGGGGACGTACAGGATGCTTTCGCGGCGCCTCATCGCACAGTTGGAGCAGCGACGTGATGCCGTGATTGGCTCGGGCTGACGGGGCTTGCTTATGTTGCTGTCGCTCGTCGTTATTCTCGGGTGTGCCGTCGCGCTGTTTCTATGGGGATGGCACTTCCCCGATCCTTCGCCATTGATTCGGCTGCTGTTGCCGGCTAAACGCCGCTGGCCAGAAGTGCAGATACGCGGTTGGTTAACAGCAGGACGCATTCCAGAGGGATTCAGGCGCTTCTTCGAGCGTGATCCTGAGCGTCGGGTGCCGCCCGTTCCGGGGCTGATCGCACCGGCTGATGGTCTTGTGACCTCCGCGCAGGTGCGCGATGCTACGCGCTACGTGGTTATTGCGCTGAGCTTCTGGGACGTACACGTGCAGCGTAGCCCATGTGACGGGGTGGTCGAGTCGATCGAAGACTCCGGTGACACTTACATGGATGGTGAGGGGAGGGATTTCGCCTTCCTGCGTGAGAAGGTATGTCCGGTGCAGAAACGAATCATCATTCGCATGCAGCGCGGCGTGGTGGCGGTGCGCCTGATCACGAGTCTATCGGCCCGCCGTCTCCAGGTCTGGGTGTCGCCGGGCGATGAAGTGACGCGCGGGCAAAGGCTCGGCCGGATCCTGCTTGGCAGCACGGTAGTGTTAGAGATGCCGCAGGCCTGGGATTATGCGCTGAATGAACGGCAGCGCGTCTGGGCGGGAGAGACGCCGGTGGAAACAAGGGGGGTGGGGAAGGCGCATGAATATCGAGCTGGCGTCGGCGGTCATTTTTGAGACGACGGTGTGCGTACTCGTGGCGGATTATGTGTGGCGTGTGAGCCGTTTGCGGGCCGTCATCGTGGCGCTAGGCAGCGCTGTTGCGTGGCTGATCGCTGTTTGGATGACCGTGGCAGGTATGGCGAGTTGAGGGCCGGATGTATTCGGTATACCGTAGCCAGAACCCGCGTTTTTGAATGCCGTTCTAAATACAAGCAAAGATGACGTTGCGTGTCGCCGGAAGTGGGCTGGCAAGGTGGAGGAGCCGTTGGCTGATCGGATTTTGATGGTGGCCTACCACTTCCCCCCCTGCGGTGAAGTCAGCGGCACGCTGCGTACCCTGTCGATGGTACGCGGCCTGCGTTCGCTTGGATGGGATCCAATTATTCTCGCGCCACGTCTGGCGAGCTATATGAGCTTGGATAACACCTTGGCATCGCCAGACGAGTTCGGCGACCGCGTGTTCCGGTCTTTCGCCATTGATGCAAGGCAGCATTTAGGAGTGGGTGGACGTTACCCCGAGTGGTTGGCGCAGCCGGATCGTTGGGCTAGCTGGCGCTTGAGCGCCGTGCCGCTAGGTCTCAGACTGATTAGGCGCTATCGCCCGAAGGCGATCTGGTCAACCTATCCGATCGCAACTGCCCATCTGATTGCGGCGGCGCTTAACCGCCGCTCGCGGTTGCCATGGATCGCCGATTTTCGCGATCCGATGTTGACGGGCACGGATGACATCGGGCGGATGACGCGCGCCTCGCGTGAACGCCTCGAACGGCGTGTGGTGAGTAAGGCCGATGCCTGTGTATTCGTGACCCGTAGCGCCATGCGGGCCTATGAAGAGAGGTATGGGGTAGTCGATCATGGTCTCTTCGAGGTCATTCCTAATGGTTTCGACGAGGATGTCGTTGGTGCGCGATTGGCTCGCGATCGTTTGGGGTATCTAGGCGCGACGAGGCGGGTGGGGCCGCTCAGACTGCTCCACAGCGGGGCACTTTATGCCAATGGACGCAGTCCCGAGCCACTGTTCCGTGCGCTTGCAGCCTTGCGCCAGCGAGGCGAGATTTCGTCTGCCAATTTGCACGTGGTGTTGCGCGGTAGTGGTCCAGAGGCGGTGCGGGCGAGTTATGTGGCTATGCTGGAGCATTACGGTATTGCCGATCTGGTCGAACTTGTGCCGGCGTTCGAGCGCAGTGCGGCACTGCGCGAGCAGCTTTCCGCGGATGGCCTGTTGTTGCTGCAAGGATCGCAGTTCAACGTGCAGATTCCAGCGAAGGTTTATGAGTATTTGGCGATTGGAAAGCCGATTTTTGCCTTGACCGACCCAGCGGGCGAAACGGCTCGACTGCTTGAATCGGGGGAGGGCGGTACTGTGGCGGATATCGGTGACGCCGCGCAGACAGAAAAGCGTTTGCTTGAATTCATACGCGAGGTTGAAGCGGGAAGTTTCGTTCCACTGGCTGGGGGGGAACTGCAGCGCCATGTGCGTAGTGCAGGTGCCGCAAGCCTCGTGCAACTGCTCAATAGGGTTGTCAGGGAACCGTGAGGGGGAATCAGCGCACGCAGCCGCTGCACAATTGTGGAGGGTGTCGGATGAGGGCATCATCGTCGCAGCAGGAGCCGTTATGCCGCCGCTGAAGGTCGATCTGGTCGTCGCGGCCCGGCCTAATTACATGAAGGTGGGGCCACTTTATCGTGTGTTGCGCGACACCGCGTGGTGCGAACCGCGGCTGGTTGATGCTGGTCAGCATTACGATCGGAACCTGTCCGAGGTGTTCAGGCAGGCGTTCGACCTGCCGCCGCCTGAAATTGCCTTGGTCGTAGGCAGCGCTTCACATGGCGAACAGACAGCGAGAGTCATGTCAGCCTATGAGCGCGTCTGTCTGAATATGCCGCCAGATTGGATAGTGGTGGTGGGCGACGTAAACGCGACGATGGCAGCGGCTCTGGTTGGAGCCAAGCTGCATATTCCGGTGGCGCATCTTGAGGCAGGGTTGCGCAGCCGTGATCGCACGATGCCGGAAGAAATCAACCGCATCGTGACCGATGCCGTGTCCGACTTGCTTTGGACGCCGTCGACCGATGCGACCGAAAATCTGCTGGCGGAAAATGTTCCCGCAAGCCGTATCGACTTCGTCGGCAACGTCATGATCGATGCATACCGTCTCCTCAAGGATCGGATAGATGCCGACGGCACGCGCCGCAGGCTCGGTTTGCATGCGGGAGAGTACGCTGTGGCAACGCTGCACCGTCCCTCGAATGTTGACGAGCCGCAGCGCCTCGCCGCGCTGGTCGATGCGTTGAACGAACTGTCCCGCCGCATGCGACTGGTCTTTCCGCTGCATCCGAGAACTTTCCAGCAGCTGCAGGATCGAGAACTGCTTCCCCTGCTGCAGGCGAATCCGGACGTGCTGCTGACAGAGCCTCTGGCCTATATTCCATTCATGAACGTGCTGCAGGATGCGGCGCTTGTCGTCACCGACTCGGGTGGGTTGCAGGAGGAAACGACTTATCTCGGCATCCCATGTCTGACTCTCCGGGAAAACACCGAGCGGCCGATTACAGTCTCGGCTGGTACTAATCGGCTGATCAGCATCGCAGAGCTGCCCAGTGCTGTCGATGCCGTATTGCGGACCGGGCGGAGGGTAGTTATCCCTCCTGCACTATGGGATGGCCATGCTGCGAACCGCATCGCATCGAGTTTGAAGGAGCATGCTTCGCGTTGATGGAATGTAGACATGGGTGAAGAAAAGATGAACGATAATCTGAGAATCATCCTTGAACGCGCGCGTTGGGCGCCCAGCGGGGACAACACGCAGCCCTGGTGCTTCGAAATACACGATGCCCAGCACATCACTATCCATGGACACGATACCCGGCAGTGGTGTGTCTACGATCTCGACGGCCATGCCAGTCAGATCGCACTGGGCGCGCTGCTGGAAACGATCGCTATCGCGGCTTCGACGTTGGGGCTGCGCGCCGAGTTTAGGCGGCGGCAGGAGGCGCCCGAAGAGCATCCCCTCATCGACGTTCATTTCACACCTGACGAGCAACTCATAGGCGACCCTCTAGGGCAGGTGATCGAGCAGCGAGTAACCCAGCGCCGAGCCTTTAGTACCCATCCGCTCACTGATGAGCAGAAAGCCGCACTGACCGCTAGTGTCGGAAATTCTTACGAAGTGCATTGGCTTGAGGGTGGGGCGGCGCGTTGGCGCATGGCGAAGCTGCTGTTCCGCAGTGCGCATATCCGATTGACCATACCCGAAGCCTACGAGGTGCACAGCCGTGTGATCGAATGGTGCGCTCGCGTCAGCGAGGACAGGATTCCGGATCAGGCGGTTGGGCTCGATCCGGTTGGGGTGAGTCTCATGCGCTGGGGGATGAAGAGCTGGCGGCGTGTGAGTTTTCTCAATCGATGGTTGGCTGGAACGTGGCTACCGCGTCTGCAACTCGATCTGCTGCCGGGCTATAGGTGCGCGGCACATGCGTTGATTGCAAGTCGCAACCCACTCAATGGCATAGATGCTTACCTCGAAGGAGGGCGGGCGGTTCAGCGTTTCTGGTTGACGGCGACTGTTCAAGGGTTGCAGTTCCAGCCGGAAATGACGCCGTTGATATTTGCGCGGTATGCGCGGGACCGGCGTGAATTCACCAGTGGCCCCCCCTCCTTGCAGAAAGCCCACATCGTGCGGGGCGCCCTCGAGGGATTGTTATCTGAGCAGGCTGTGCTTGATGGCATTTTTCTTTGCCGCCTTGGCGACGGCTCGGCGCCTACGGCGCGTTCCGTTCGTTTGCCGCTGGATCGCTTGATCCAGTAATCAGGCGCTCTGGTAAGCGAGCGACATTGTCTGCGGGAAGATCGATTCGCTTGTGTAGTGGATGTGGTTGTCCTAAGCCCTGGTCGCACGTCTATGTTTATCGCGCTGCAATAACCGTCTATGTAGATCTGGCGCTACTACAGCGCTGTTGGTCGACCGTTTGGCATGGTCTTATAAGGCGCAGGCTCAGAAGTGGCTGTTAGAGCGCTTCTCCAATGACTGTTTCGGGAAGGGGGCGTTGGGGTGTCATGCTCAAGGGAAAGTGGGTGTCGATGTTTTTTACGATCCTGTCCGTTATGCCAAGTGAGAGCAAGATGATGGATGAATACTAAATACTTTAAAAACAATCTATTAAATGTTTTTCGGGGTGGTTTCGATCAAGTTGGCTCGTTAGTTGCTTTGTTTGTAATTACGGGCGGGCCAAGGGCTCGTCGCGCACAAATCATCGGCATTGGGGAATGATCATGATCAGAGCAACTAAAGTGAAAGCAGTGTTGGGCGGAACAATGTTAGTTGCCGGGTTGGCTTTTGCATCCGCTGCCTCTGCAAATGTCTTTACTTATGTAACACCCGGCGGGACGATTGAGGCGGATGTTGGGTCTAATACGAGCGGCTACACGCCGATTACAACCACCAGCGTGCCTCTTTCTGGCTACTTCAATTTTTCAGAGTGGTTGTCAACTGGCAACGGCAACAGTTTTGGCTACCTCAACGGAGGTCTATCGGCAACTAATCAGAACGCCGATTACTGCGTAACAAGTGGCTGTCAATTGACGTTTCAAGTTACCGGATTGGTGCCGACCGGCGGCTCGACGACTATCGATGGGACCTCCTACTCGACCTATACTCCGGGGGCCATGAATATTTATGTCAACGATGGGAGCTTCAACCAAAATAGCCCAACCTTCGCGGCTGCAGGCCAGGGGACGCTTATGTGGAGTCTGGCGATCAATGATTTCATGGCAACGCCGATTACTCAGACTGGCCAGAATTTCACTTTCAAGGCAGAAGATGTCAAAGCTTCCACCAACAACGGTCAAACTGGTGCGCTTAACTGGATGCTGACAGAAGCTGGCGGACAAGGTGGACTTTTCTTTAGTGGAAACGCCACCTCGTATAATTCGGGTGCTCTGCCTGCATACAACTACCAGGCTGGCGGAACGGGGGGCTACTATGCTGTTCCCGAACCCAGTGATCTCGGCATGATGGGGCTTGGCCTGCTTATGGTTGGCCTGATGGGGCTTCGCTTCCGGCAGTCCCGTTTCCGCCGCAGCTGATTTTTGATTTTGTAGTATGGCTAGGGTTTCGGGCGACGTTTCATAAGCAAGATCTGTCGGCCGATCTTTTGGAGGCGCCCTCGTGGCGCCTCAGTTTTTTCTGGCTGTTCCCTCACAGTTTCTGCCTCTCCTTACGGGATAACGCGAAGCGAAGTTCCTGGATTGTTGCGCCATAATGTCGGTAGCACCTATTAGGTCAAAGAGAGGTCACCCAGCATTGAATTTCGACTATGACGAGGCATTCTCACGCACGATCGGTTGGATCACTCGTGGTGAACGCGAGTTGTTGAAAGGTCGTTGCGTAGCGGTGGCAGGCTTGGGTGGTGTGGGCGGCTCGCATGTGATGACACTAGCCCGCTTGGGTATTCAGCGCTTTAACCTCGCTGATATGGATTCTTTTGCCTTGGTTAACATGAATCGCCAGGCCGGGGCCTTTTGCTCGACTATGGGTGAGCCCAAGCTCGATGTGATTACACGCATGGCGCGGGATATCAATCCCGGAGCCGAAGTTCAGGGCTTCCCCGAGGGCGTCAGCAAAGAGAATCTAGGGCGCTTTCTTGATGGCGCCGATCTCTATGTGGATGGTCTCGATTTCTTCGAGATGAATATTCGACGGGCAGTGTTCGCGGCATGTCGAGAGCGGGGAATCCCCGCACTGACTGCGGCGCCGCTCGGTGTGGGTGTGGCGCTGTTGGCCTTCGATCCGCAAGGCATGTCGTTCGAGGACTATTTCGATCTGGAAGGGCGTACTTTCGACGAGCAGTTGTTGCGCTTTATGGTCGGTCTGGCGCCGCGAGTATTGCAGCAAACTTACGTTGCAGATCCCTCGGCAGTGAGTTTCAGTGAGCGCCGTGGTCCGTCGACGCCCATGGCGTGTGAACTGTGCGCCGGGGTGGCTGGCGCGGAGGCGATGAAGCTGTTGCTTGGGCGGGGGCGCGTTTCATATGCGCCCTCCGGGCTTCAATTCGATGCCTACAGGCAAAAGATGGTTCGTACCTGGCGACCTGGTGGAAATCGTAATCCCTTGCAGCGTCTGATCTTGGCGATTGCCGGCCGACGCTTGAAGAAAATGGCTACGTAAGCCAGCCCAGAGCGGATATGGGAATCAGCACCTATGGGGAAGCGTGGCTGGGTTGAGATTATGGTTCGACAGAAGGTCAGTCCATCCAGCGCATGGCTTGGGCGGACAGCGCAAGTCCACAGGCTTTGGGGGGCTGTTGTCGCCGTTCTTTTGGTGGAGACGGTCTGGGCAGCGGGAGGGCGGAAAAGATCTGCTTTCTTAGCCGGGCAAAGAAGCGGCATTGGAAGGCGCCAAACCGAAACGACGTCAAATCATCAAGTACTGCCATGTGTCTGCGGGGATGGCTCGAAATATACAGCTGCCGTCCCGCTGTCCTCTGGCGTAACGGGGGCTGATAGATGAATTCAAGGCGTCTTTTGGGATCGTACATCAGCTCCTCGTCGTTTTATTCGGCCCGGCATTGAAAAAATGGAGATGCAATATTCGTGCGGATTTTCTTTTTTTGTCTTCGTGGGTGATGTCTGATTTCCTTTTTGTTCTTTAACTTGTTGATTTTTTTATATTAAATTTTATCATTTTTCGATCTGCTGTCTTGGTTGGTTTGATTGCGGATGGGTACGGTGAAGGGAGTTTGTAAAGGAATTCGACGGATCAATGTCGATATTGTCCATGGTGGTTTTGAGATGGATACGAATCGGAATGCAGTGCGTTATGATCGAAATATATAAGACCGTAAGCGAGCGTTTCGTACTGAGTAGACAGCTTATTATGGGCGGTTGATGGATTGTTTCGTTGATGAACAGCCGGGTTAATCGCGTAAGCTGCTTTGGACGGGTACATTTCGCCCAATAACAAGGAGTCGTTTTCTATGTCGCGTCTGATTCCGCCCTATGGGGGAGAGTTGAAGGACCTTTATGCAGCGCCCCCTGAGTTCCCGGAGGGGGATCCGCCGCAGAATTTACCTTGCGTGATCTTGAGCGCCAGGCATTTATGCGATGTTGAGTTGCTGCTCAATGGCGGGTTTTCGCCTTTGGATGGTTTCATGACGGAAGCCGACTACAACCAAGTCGTGGATTCGATGCGCTTGGCGGATGGCACGTTATGGCCGATGCCCATCGTACTTGACGTGTCTGCAGACTTTGCTGCTTCACTTGACAGTGGATGGATAGAGTTGCGGGACGCTGAAGGCGTACTGGTGGCACACATGGAGGTGGCTTCTTGCTGGCGGCCGGACAAGGCCCGAGAAGCCGAGGCTGTATATGGTAGCAACGATGTCGCGCATCCGGCGGTCGATTATCTGTACAACCGGACCGATGAGTACTACCTGGGTGGACGGTTGTTCGGCGTGAACGAGCCGTTACACTACGATTTCCGCTCCTCACGTTTTACTCCGGCACAGCTGCGTGGCGAGTTCGAACGCCGTGGCTGGTCTCGTGTAGTGGCGTTCCAGACACGCAATCCTATGCATAGAGCCCATCTGGAATTGACCTTTCGGGCCGCGCAGATCGCTGAAGCCAATCTGCTGATACATCCGGTGGTGGGTTTGACCAAACCCGGTGACGTCGACCACTACACGCGAGTTCGCTGCTATGAGCACGCTCTGCGACGTTTTCCCGAGCAGACGACGATGCTTTCCCTACTGCCGTTGGCCATGCGTATGGCGGGGCCGCGTGAAGCCGTGTGGCACGCGATCATCCGGCGCAACTATGGCTGCAGCCATTTCATCGTGGGCCGCGATCATGCCAGTCCCGGCAAGGACAGCAGCGGCGAGGATTTCTATGGCCCGTACGACGCACAGGATTTGGTCAAGGAGCACCAAGCCGAGCTGGGCATCGAAATGGTGCCGTTTCAGGCCATGGTCTACGTGGAGGAACGTGCGGGGTACAAGCCGGTTGACGAGGTCGATGAAGGTGAAACGGTTCGCTTAATCTCGGGCACAGAGTTACGGCGTCGCCTGCGCGAAGGCTTGGATATTCCTGCTTGGTTCACGTATCCCGAGATCGCGGAAGAGCTGCGCCAAACCTATCCGTCGCGACACAAGCAGGGTTTTACGGTTTTCTTCACCGGTTTGTCGGGAGCGGGCAAGTCTACTTTGGCAAACGCGCTGCTGGTAAAGCTGATGGAGGCCGGTGGGCGACCGGTGACGCTGCTGGACGGTGACGTCGTGCGCACTCATTTGTCCAGTGAACTTGGCTTCTCGAAAGAGCATCGTGACCTCAATGTGCGGCGGATTGGGTTCGTGGCAAGCGAGATCACCAAGAATGGAGGTGTTGCGATTTGCGCTCCGATCGCTCCCTATGCAAGTACGCGCAGGCAGACCCGGCAGATGATCGAGGCGGTAGGGGGCTTTGTGGAAGTCTATGTCTCGACCCCTTTGGATATCTGTGAATCCCGTGACCGTAAGGGGCTCTACGCGAAGGCGCGTGCGGGCCTGATCAAGGGATTTACCGGTATAGATGATCCATACGAGGCCCCGCTCGATCCCGATATAAGTTTGGATACGAGCGACCTGCAGCCGGAAATGGCTATCCAGCGTGTTCTCCTCAAGCTGGAGGCGCTGGGTTTTCTGGCTTGAGGATACGCCTAAGGATGGTGGGAGGGGAGTATGACGAATTTTAGTAGCTATTTCGCTTTGCGCATTGCGCGAACGAGGGCGGAAATCGAGCGCTTGCAGCATTTGCGCTGGGAGGTCTACTGCCGAGAGTTTCACTACGAACGTGAAGAGGATTGTCCGAACCAGCGCGAGGCGGATGCGTTCGACGTGTCCGCCTTGCACGTCTACGCCGAGCATCGTTCTAGCGGCCAGTTGGCAGGTACCGTGCGAATCCTGTGCGCAGATATGCTAGAAGGCATCTTGCCGCTGGAACAGGCCTATTCGGTGCATGATCAGACTTTGGACTTTAGCGATGTACCGAGGAATCATCTGATCGAGATTTCACGCTTGGCGGTATCCGCGAACTTTCGGCGCCGATCAGGTGAAGGGCTTTCGCCGATTGGATTGAATGTGCTGATGGATCCGGATGAAATCTCGATCATGGAGCGCAGTTTGCCCTTGTTGCCCTTGGCGCTTTATTTGTCGGTGGCTGCGATTGTGGACGTGCGTAGGGTGCATGAGACACTAGGATACGCCATGATGCAACCGCGGCTCGTGCGCTTGTTGAAGCGCTTCGGCATTCAGTTTCAACAGGCGGGGCCGGAGATCGAATATCATGGAAGGCGGGCCGCTTATCGCATTACGCTCGATGAGGTCGTGGAGGGGCTCGACACATCCATGCGAGCGCTGTACGACTCGCTGCTTGAAACGATATCCGCCGATCTGCCGCGTCGATCGGCATTCCCGGGGTCCATCTGCGCACCTCTGGAGAATGGATAACCACCCGCGGCGTGATATCCCAAGTGTATCCTCGCTTAACAGGTTGTTGAAATTCGCTCAGGCGAGTGCGAGAGAAGGAAGCGTCGGGCGAAAAAGCGCAGTTTACGGGGTGTAAATGAGCACAAGAGCCCGATTCTGACGCGCTATCGCGCCGCATGAGTAGAATTTCAACAGCCTGTTAAGGCACTGATGGCGGTACGGGCCAGCGGCAGGTACACGTGGCTGTTGGTTTGGGCTCTCCCGGCCATCGATGCGGTCGAAATTAATGATATCCATGGCCGGGGACAGATCAAGTCCCGTTCTGCAGATGTTTGAGCAGCGCCACGGCCGCGGCCTTATCCTCGAATTCTTTGTTTTTCCCGAGAATGTCTGTCAGCAATGTGGCAGCTTTCGCCTTCTGCCCCGTATCAGCCAGAGCCTTGGCGTAATGGTATTGGATCTGTGGGCTGTCTTTTTGTGCCGCAGCGGCCTGTTGCAGCAGTGGAAGCGCTTTCTCAGGATGGTGCTGGCGGATGAGCAGCCAACCGTAGGTGTCCATGATCTGGGGGCTTTTGGGCGCCAGGTGGTAGGCTTTTTCGGCGAGCGGTAGGGCCTGATCGACACTCTTTTCACCGACGATGAACGCGAGGTTGTTGAGGACGATGGGATTATCCGGGCTATCTTTCAGCGCAAGGCGGTATTGTGTCTCCGCATCCTGCAATTTGCCGACGTTCTGGTAGTAGCTTGCGAGGGTAGAGCGGGCGGTGACGTCGCGCGGATGTTGCTGCAACCAGGCCAGCAGGGGCTCAAGCGCTTTGTCGGAACCACTGCGCAGGCCTGTGGCGAAGGCCTTGATCGCCAATGTCCTCGATGGCGAAAGTTTTAAGGCTTGCATATAGGCGGTACGAGCCTCGCCATAGTGTTTCTGCTGGGTATAAAGGTCACCTTTGATTTCTTCCGCAGCTGCTTTTTCGGTCGTCCGTGTCGCCAGTTTGTCGGCTGTCTTGAAGGCGGCTTCGGGGTCCTTGTTGTCTAGTTCCAGCATTGCCAGGGCCCTGACCGCCGGGACAAACTTGGGATGCTTGGCGACTATGTTCGTCAGCGTTGTCTGAGCCTCCTTGGGTTTTTGGAGGGCTAATTGTGCGCTGGCGACAGTCAGTGCATAGCGCGGATCGTTCGGTGCAGCGGCTGCGGCGGCCTTGATGGTTTCGAGTCCTGCTTTGTTCTGCTTGTCGGCTAGTTGCGCACGTCCTAGCAGACTCAGGATTGCCGCTGCCTTGGGCGCCAGCTTCACGGCGCGCTGCGCTGTCTCGACTGCCTGCTTGGTTTTCTGTTGCCGTAGCTGGAACTCAGTCAGAATGACCAGTGGTGCGAGCGTCTGTGGGTGGCTGCTGCTGGCCTTGTCGAGCCACTGAGTAACTTTGTCGGTCTGGCCGCGCTGGGCGGCGATACGCGCGAGTGCCAACTGCGCGGGTAGATTGCCGGGGGCGTGCCTCAGGGTGTTTTCGAACGCTCCATGCGCTTCGGCCAATCGGTTTTCCCGCAGCATGAGTGCGCCGAGGGCATTGCTGGTGGCGGGGTTGTCCGGCGCAATTTTTTCGGCTTTGCGCAGTATGGTTTCAGCGCCCTTGTTCGAGCCAGCGGCGAGCATGATCGCCGAGGCTAGATGCAGGACATTCACGTCGCGGCCGTGCTCCGCGGCGATGGATTCGGCTATTTTGATGGCCTTGCCAGGCTCGCCGTTGCGGATGAACGCCGCGGCGGTAAGGCGCTGCGTATCCATGGCGGTATTGCTGTTGCCCTTGAGCGTGCTTAGCGTCGACAAGGCTTTTTTCGAGTCGCCCTTTATCAGAAACGCCTGCGCCAGCGCGAGATCGATTGCGGCGCGGTACTGTTCATTCTGAACTTTGCTTTGGAGGGTGGTCAGTGTCTGGATCGCTTGTGTCGGTGAACTGAACAGCGACAGTATTTCATTGGTGGAGACGCCGCCTTTTTGGGCGAACAACGTATCCAGCGCCGTCTGGCCATGTCCGGAACGCATCTGGATCGAGGCGAGCAGGCGGCGTGCCATAGGGTTGTCGGATGCTTGAGCGAGCGCGCTGCTGAGGTAGTTCGTGGCCAGTACGTCGTGGTTTTGAGCAGCCTCTGCAACACCGATCAGGGTCAGGGATCTCGCGTCGTAGGGATTGGCGTTCAGCGCGGTCTGCAGGTGCTGCACGGCGGTGGGGTAGTCTTTTTCCTGGAACGCCAGAAGGCCACTGAGATAGTTTGCGTAGGGTTCCTTGGGAGACTGTTTCAACATCAGTGCGAGGTTTTTGTGTGCCTGGGTACGCTGACCGGTGGCGATCTGCGCCTCTACCAGGCGTGCACGGAGCATGAAGAGTTGGCCTGGCGCCAGTTGCGGCGTGCCCACGGACAAGGCCTGCTGAAGGTTTTCGGCCGACTTCGTGTACAGTTTTTCTTCAAGCAGGGCTATCCCCTTGATGGCTAACGCCTGGCCGTTTTTTGCGTCCAGCGCGAGGGCCTTGTCGGCGGTGACGATGGCCGCTTTCGGGTGTTTGTCGATGAGCGCCAGGGTGGCTTGCCCGGCCACGGCTCGTGCGAAGCGGGGGTCTTTCTCCAAGGCTGCGGCGAATGACTTGTCGGCCTCCTGCAGTTGTTTGAGGCCGATTTGAGCCTCACCTTTGGCCGTGAGCATGGCCGCCTGAAGTTTTGTCGAAGTGACCTGTTCCGGATGAAGTTCGGCCAGAGCTTCCTTGAATTTTCCCGTCTGGAGCAATGCACGTGCGAGCGGTAGCTCGACGTTCTCGGGGTGTGCGCCGAGCTTTTGAGCGCGCTGCAGTTGCACGGTGGCGGCAGCAGGGTCGCCGACGTTCAGTAGCAGCGTCCCGAGGGCAAGTCGGCCCTGGCGGTTTTCAGGGTGTTTTTTGACTAGGTTGCGCAGTTCGACGAGTGCGGCGCGGTTTTTCCCGGCCGAAACGTATTCGCGTGCCTTCTGCAACTGAGCCTGCTCGCTGGGGCCGGAACCGCATCCAGCCAACATGAGGCTTGCCGAGAGCACGAGCGCCAAGGGTAGAAAACGGGATATTGCGATACGCATTTGGGGTTCCTTTTGTCGGAGCGCTCGTCAGTCTGTGCTGATTCTATGGCGTTTCAGCAGATCATAAAGGGTTGGTCTGGAAACGCCCAGAAGTTCCGCTGCCCGGGTGAGATTGCCGGCCGCTACGTTGAGGGCGCGCTCAAGCGCGTCGCGCTCGGCGTTTTCACGGGCCTCACGAAGCGTGGGCGGTGCATCGTGAAGGTCCTCCGCCAGGCCCAGGTCCTCGCAATCGATCATGCGCCCTTCAGCCATGATGACCGCCCGGTTGATGCGGTTTTCGATTTCGCGGACGTTGCCTGGCCATGGATATGCTTGAATGGCGATCATCGCGTCCGGTGTGAAGCCTCGGATCGCACGGCCATGTTGCTGGTTCGCCCGGCGCAGAAGCGCCTGGGCGATAGGTACGGCATCGCCGTTGCGTTCGCGAACCGGCGGCATGTCGATGACGATTTCGCTGATGCGGTAGTAGAGATCCTCTCTAAATGCGCCGGTGCTTATCTGTTCGCGCAGATCCCGGTGCGTGGCACATAGAATCCGTACGTCCACGGGGATTTCGGTGCGCCCGCCGAGGCGTTCGACCACGCGTTCCTGGAGAAAGCGCAGGAGCTTGGCCTGCAGTTCCAGCGGCATGTCACCGATCTCGTCGAGAAACAGCGTGCCCTTGTCGGCTGTTTCGATTTTGCCCGGAGTTTGCTTTATGGCGCCGGTGAACGCGCCTTTCTCGAAACCGAACAATTCGCTTTCCAACAGGGTCTCCGGGATCGAGGCGCAATTGATGGCAACGAAACGCCCCTTGCTGCGTCCGCTGAGTTCGTGCAGCGCCCGCGCGATGACTTCTTTACCGGTGCCGGTTTCTCCGAGAATGAGCGTGGTGGCATTGGTCGGAGCCACCTTTTCGACCAAGCGGACGATTTTGAGCATGTTCTGACTGCTGGCGATTAGTCCGCTGAGTGGCGAACTCATGGAGCGCTGCAATGCCTTGTGTTCCTGTTCAAGCGTCCAGATCTGCAGGGCCCGGTCGATGATGATGTCCAGTACGTCGACGTCGAGCGGCTTCTGGTAGAAGTCCCAGGCCCCCAGGCCGATAGCCCGTACCGCGCTGGTCTGGTCGCCATTGCCCGTGGCGACGATGATCTTGGTGTCGGGTGCTAGAGCCAGAATGTTCTGCAAGCAGGTCATGCCTTCCTCTATGCCGTTGGCGTCGGGCGGCAGTCCGAGATCCTGCAACACTACCGCCGGGCTGTGCTGGCGGACCATGTTGAGCGCCTGTTCGCGCGTCTCCGCGAACACCGGTTCGTATTTTTCCAGCGACCAACGCAACTGGCGCGTCAGACCCGGATCGTCCTCCACTACAAGCAGGCCCTGCCGCTCCGTACTCATTCGCGTTGTTCTCCCCTCGTTACGGGCGCTGTGCCCGGCGATCGGTGGTTGGTTTTATGGTACTCAGCAGACCGTGGCAACGGCCAAGCCGTTCCCAGTAGCTAAAGCCGGGTGACGAGGCGTCGACGTCACCGTATTACTCGGCTGTATGGACTGGTTCCTTCGCTCGCGGGAGCCAGATGCGGAAGCGCGTTCCCTTTCCCGGAATACTTTCCACTTCGACATCGCCGCCATGTTGCCTGGCAAATGCTTGGGCCTGGTAGGCACCTATGCCCATGCCGCGCGAGGACTTGGTCGAGTCGAAGGGCGTGAATAGACGCTCGCGCACGAATTCCGGGCTCATGCCGCTACCGCTATCGACAACGTCTATCAGAATGCGTTCGTCCTCTGGAGTGATCTTAACGCAAACCTCGCCGTCGGCTGCAGTGGCGTCCTGAGCGTTGCGGATGACATGCTGCAGGATCATCGAGAATGCGTGGGTGTCGGCGCTGACCCGGCTGGGAGTATCCCGTACGGCGATTTCCAGATGAGGCCGTGGCGTGCGGTCGGCTGCCTGCGCGACCGCCTGGCCTGCGATATCCTCGACCGCGACGAGGAGGCGGTTGCCTTCTTGGCGTCCGCTCTGCAATTGCGCGAGAAGACGCGTCATGCGCTGTACGGAGTCGTCGATGGTGGCGATCATGTCGTCGACGAAGGTGGGATTGTGTTTGTGTTTGGCGGCGTTCTTGACCATCAGTGACTGCTGTGCGATGAGGTTCTTCAGGTCATGCATCAGGAAGGTGCTGAGCTGGTTGAAGGCCTGGAACTGTCTTGCCTGCGACAGCGATTGCCCGGCTTCATGCTGGGCTAGATAGGCAGCGAGTTGCTGACCTACGGCTTTGAGCAGGTCGCGGTCTTCCCAGCTGAGGTTGCGCGGCGCGCGCGAACGGGGCAATACGACGAAGGCGATCAGAGCGTCTTCCTGAATCAATGGTACGACCAGCCACCAATTGGGAAGGGCCGATAGCCAACTCGGCAGATCGAGATCGCCATGCTGCGCGGTGTCTACATGATAGCTGCCGGCGTCGATGATCCAGTGCCGTGCGTGCATAAAGGTAACCAACGCACCGTCCAGCGGTTCTGTCGCGCTGTCGGGTACGTTCAGGTTCCAGCGGGCGACAGGGGCGTAGCGGCCGATGGAATCCCTTTTGACCCACAATGCTCCGCCCGGGCTGTCGACGATTTCCGCAATGGCATGGATGACGCGCTCGTACGGCGACTGGACGGATTCCTCGGTGTGGTACAGGCGATGTATGAGCCGGTTCCATTCTTCCCGGTAGTCATACTTGTATGTGTGGAAGTGTTTGATCAAAAATACTTTTATTCTGGCGCGCACCTGTCCAGAGGTGAATAGAATCAGCAGCACGATGGCTGCCGCGAATACGAACAGAATCTGCCAGAAACTTCCCCAATTGCCTCCCATGTAACGGATGTAGTAACCGCCGGCGGACATGACCAGCAGATAGGCGCCGGCCGCCAGCAGTGCCGCGGTGTGAAAGACGATGCGGCGGGAGACGAATATGCCGCCGGACCACGTTGGATTGCGGGCAGCGGCGACGGCCATCAATGGGGCTGTCAGCGCAATGACGGCACCTCTGGCAGACCAGAATGCAGGGTCGATGTGATGGTAGAGCAAGCCCAGGGAGTAGAGCAGCAGGTCGTATCCGAGCTGGACGCCTACGCCGATGCACAGAAACTTGAGTGCCCAACGGCGTTGGGGAGCAATGTTACGGCAGAATTGTTCCAGCAGAACCAGGCCGATGATGGACAGGCTGAGTCCGCCGCCCGTCAGGCTGGCCTGCATGTTCACGTGCAGGGCGGCGGGCGGGAACACCGTCGGTGAAAACGCCCAGATGATCCAGGTGGCAGGGGCCAGGAGGGCTACTATCTGTAGCCATTCGCCGCGACGCGAAGAGCGCAGGAGGCGGGATAGAAAGAAGAGCCAGGCGCCGTCGCGCACGGCTTCGCCCGATAAGATGAACTGCCACGGAAGTTTGTGGAGAAACGGCGTCAACGCCAGCAGAGTCAGCCACGCGGTGTTGATCAGAGTGGCTGCGGCGAAGGTCGCGCCAAGCAATCTGCCGCGCCAGTTGGTCAGTAGCAGCAGTGAAAGGGCGGCAAAGGCTATGGCTCCCGCGCCATAACTCGCTGTGACAATCCAGGCCGATTGTTGCATAGATGTGCTTCAAGAACGGCGGCGTGTCGAGGTGCCGTGTTTCCCGGGCTCGGCAGTGGGGGCCTCTCAGCGGCCACCCTTGCCGAGCAAAATGACTTCCACCGTGCCCAGGAGAATGTAGAGGTCGAGCACCAGATTCGCATTCTTTACGTAGTAAAGATCGAATTGCAGCTTCTCCAGAGCATCGCGATTGGTGGAGCCGTAAGGATAGGACAGCTGCGCCCAACCGGTGACGCCGGGGCGCACGCGGTGGCGCAGGTCGTAATAGCTGATATGCCGGCGCAGTTCCTGAATGAACTCGGGCCGTTCCGGACGCGGCCCGATGAGGCTCATGTGGCCGAGGAAGACGTTGAATAGCTGAGGGAGTTCGTCGACGCGGTATTTGCGAAGGAAGGCACCGACGCGGGTGACGCGATCGTCCTTGGTCGAGGCCCAGCGTGCCTTGCCGTCCGCTTCGGCATCCACCCGCATGCTGCGGAATTTCAGAATCTGGAACGGTTCGCTGTTGAGTCCAATCCGCGTTTGGCGATACAGCACAGGCGCCCGAATGCCTTCCTCCAGCCAGATGGCAAGCACGGCCATGAGCATGAAGGGCCAGCTGACGAGCAGGACGAGCAGGGCGAGCAGGAGGTCGAACAGGCGTTTGGTTACCTGGCGGGGCCAGCCCTGTTCGAAACCTTCCGAGAATATGATCCAGGCGGGGTTCATCAGGTCGGTCTTGAGCTTGCCCATATAACGCTCGTAGAACGATACTGCTTCGGAAACGCGCACTCCTTCTAGCCTGAGCTTGAGCAATGCCTCGATCGGCAGCGACTGGCGCCTCTCGTCCGGCACCACGATGATTTCGTCGACCCTGTGTTCATGGGCGAGGCGGACCAGGTCGTTGTCGGACAGGCCGAGGATCGTTTCGTTGGTGACGTGGAGCGTTTCGCCGGGGACCGGGACGCAGCCGACGATGCGGAACAGCCTGCGGTCCGCCTTGCGTTGCATGCGCTCGAGCAGGCTCAGAGCGTTTTCACCGGCGCCGTAGAAGAGGATGCGTCGTTTGAAGGTTTCCTGGTCCAGTACGGATATGAACAGTACATGCGTGCCGGCGATGCCGACGAAGGCGAGCAGGCCGGCCAGAGCCATGATGCCGCGTCCGATGTAAAGCTCGGGCAGCAGGTAGTACATGATCGACAGTGCCATGGCGGCGAGCCCGACGCCAACCAGCACCTGCATGATGATCTGATCTATGGTGCCGCGCAGTTGATGGCGGTATAACCCGACGGCCACTAGGCACAGGCTGATGCCCAAGGTGAATACCACGGCCCGCGGTAAGAGGTATTCCAGGTAAATTTCAAGGTGTGGGGTTCCATGCAGGCGCAGCCAGGTCGCCAGATAGACCGCCCCGAACGCTATGCCGGCCTGGATGAGCGCCAGAAAGATAATGCCCTTGGATAGGTGATGGCCGAAGGCTCTGTTTCTTGGCATGGACGAACCTGTTTCTGGATTAGAGCGAGCTATATGGTTTTAGCAGCTTTTCATTGCGGCGGGGCGAACATTTCCGATTCCGTGGCAAGGCGCCTTCGGTGCTTCTCGCGGCGGCCGCAGCACCCTATGCCTTGCATTACGGCGGATTGTCCCCGAGCCGACAGTTGGTGTAAGCAGGTGTCCATTCACGTTCCGTCGTGATTGTTCAAAGCCGCCGAGCCGGATGGCGAGACGCCGCTGCTGGAATCGTCCTCGATCTCTACGCGGGTATGGCATCAGTAGATTGCACATGACACGAATTTGTCCAGTGCGAATGGGGCTATTCTATCCTGTATTGCGTTGACCGGTGGCAATGGCGTTGATGGTGCGCAGCAACGGGGCCAGCCAACGCTCGCGCTCGTTGTCGCTCAAGTCCGTCCCCCGATGTCGCCGTAGCAGGGTGATCTGGATGTGGTTGAGCGGGTCAAGATAAGGGTCGCGGCGGGTCAGCGACAGCGCTAGCGTGGTGTTTTCGGCCAGTACCGTGTCGGCAGCGGTGATCGACAGAATCTCGCGAACCGCGCGCTCGTATTCCTCGCGAATGGTCTCGTGTATCCCTCCGGCTTGCTGCTTGTCGGTCGCCAGGGCGGTGTACTCGCCCGCGATCTGCATGTCGGCCTTGTATAGAGACATCTGGGTGTTGCCCAGCAGTACCTGCAGGAACGGCCATTCGGCATACATCGCGCGCAACTGCTCCAAGCCGTCCGGGCGGGCCTGCCGCCAGCGCTCCAGCGCGGTGCCGATGCCGTACCAGCCGGGGATGGTATAGCGGGCCTGCCCCCAGCCGAATACCCAGGGAATGGCGCGAATCGATGACTTGCTGCGGTCGCCACTCTTGCGGTGCGAGGGGCGCGAGCCGATGTTGAGTTGGCCGATCTCGCTGACCGGCGTGACCTCGTAGAAATAGTCGATCAGTCCCGGCGTGTCGTCGGTCAGCGCCCGATAGGCCTGTTCGCCCAGTTCAGCCAGTTGCGTGGCGGTTTCGAGGTAGGCGGAGCGATCCTGTCGGACCGGACCGATGAGCCCGCGGCTGGCCTTGAGCAGGCCGGTGCTGCCCATGGTCAGTTCGTAGACCGCCGTTTCGGGCTGGCCGTAGCGGTAGTAGAGCACTTCGCCCTGTTCGGTGAATTTGATCTGTCCCTCCACGGTGCCCGGAGGCTGCGCAGCGATCGCTGCGTGGGTCGGACCTCCGCCGCGGCCGACGGTGCCGCCTCGGCCGTGGAACAGACGGCACTGCAGGCCGTGCGCCTGGGTGATGGCGAGAATTTCCCGCTGGGCGGTATACAGGCCCCATGCCGAGGCGAGGATGCCGCCGTCTTTACAGGAGTCCGAGTAGCCCAACATTATTTCCTGCACGTTGCCGGAAGCACGCAGCATTTCGGCATAGGCCGGGGTGTCGAGCAGCCGGCCGAGCACGCCGCGTACGTGCTTGAGATCTTCCACGGTTTCGAACAGCGGCGAGATGCGGATGTGGCAGAAGCGGCCGTGCTCGTCCTGTCCGCAGAGGCCGTTGAGCCGGGCGAGGAACAGCACCTCGAGCACGTGACTCGCCTGGTGGGTCATGGAAATGACGTAGCTGCCGAACGGGTCGCCGCCGGTCTCGTCACGCAGCCTGCCGATGGTGGCGAAGGTTTCCAGCGTTTCGCTCGCCTCGTCGTCGAGTTCGCGCATATCGATGGGACTTAGCACGGGCGTATCGATGTACTGGGCCAGCAGTCCGATGCGTCCGTCTTCATCCAGAGCGGCATAGCGGCTGCCTGGCGCGAGTTGTTCGAGTACCGCGTCGACGGCGCGGGTGTGCACGGTGGATTCCTGGCGCACGTCGAGGCTGAGCAGGTGAAAGCCAAAGGTTTCCACCAGGCGTATCAGATCCTGCAGTTCGGCGCCGGCGATGAGGGCGTCGCCGTGAGAGATCAGCGAGTCGCGGATCAGCTTGAGGTCGTCGAGCAGCTCCTGCGCGCCGCGATAGGCGCCGGGAGCGGGGGCGGAGTGTTTCCCTTCCAGGCGATGCCTGACAGTTTCAAGCGTCAGCTGCAGGCGGTAGCGCATCGCGTAGAGCTTGCGCCGGTACGGTTCGTGTTCGAAACGCTGCAGGTGCTCGTCATAAGCGCCTTCATCGAGGTGGGTGTCCCGCTCCAGGCTGGCCAGAAACTCGGACGAGGGTTGGCAGAGGCGGTTGGAATGTGTCAGGCGCTTGCTGAGGTCCACCAGGCGGTGATGGTATTCCTCCAGCGCTTCGCGCATCTGCAGTCGCAGGGCCAGTGTTGTGGTCTCGGGTTTGACGAAGGGGTTGCCGTCACGGTCTCCGCCTATCCAGCTGCCGAAGCGGATGAAGCTGGGTACCTCGACGGTGCCGGTGCCGTAGAAGCGGTTGACCGCCCGTTCGGCGAAGCGATAGGTCTGTGGCACCGCTTCGAACAGACTCTCGCGGAAATAGTACAGACCGGTGCGGATCTCGTCGCTGACCTCGGGCTTGCGTATGCGGACCTCGTCGGTATGCCATAGCGCGAGAATTTCCATGCGCAGGCGTTCGAGCAGAAAGTCGCGCTCCAGCGGACCCCAGCGGCGGATGTTGAGCTTGTCGTTGACTAGGAAGATGCGACGCAGGATCTCCATGATCGTGCGGCGGCGTGCCTCGGTCGGATGGGCGGTGATCACCGGGTTGTAGCTCAGGCGGTCGAGTAGGGCCTGCATCTGCTGTGCGTCGATACCCTCGGCATGCAGTTCGTGCACCGTCTGCGCGAAGGAGCCCTTCCAGAAGCGCTGCCCCTTGGATACCTGCTGCCGGCGCCAGCGGTGCGCATGGTCCTCCTCGGCGATGTTCACGAGGCTGAAGTAGGTGCTGAAGGCGCGAATGACCTGCTCCAGCGTGTCCGCGTCCAGTCGCGCGATGTAGCGCAGCAGGCGCGCGCGTTTGGCGGGATCCTCGCTCTTGCGCAGGCTGATGTAGCCCTTGCGCAATGTTTCCACGGCGGAGTAGACGCGGCGTCCTGCGTGCGTGCGCAGGACCTCGCCCAGCAGCGAGCCGAGCAATTTCACCCGTGAACGCAGCAGCTTGTCGTAGGAACGTAGGTGGGGAACTTGTGAGTGTGCCATACGCTGTGACTCGCCGTAGTTGTCCAGGCCGCGCGCTGCGCGGCGGCGCTGGTCTGGAGTGCCGTAGTGTGGCCAGGATGGGGGCAGCCGGACGGCCGAGTATAGCAGCTTGCTGATATTTCGATGATTCTGCGCCTGGGCAGGGGCTCAGAGCAGGGATTCGTACATCGCAATATATTGCTTCGCACTGCGCTCCCAGCTGAAATCCTGCGCGATGCCCGCGGCCATGAGTGCATTCCAGATCTGCGGATGGGTCCAGGTGTCTACAACGCGCTCCAGCGCCACGCCCAGTTCCATTGCGCTCGCGGCGTCGAAAGCGAAGCCGTTGGCCGTGCCTGCGGCGAGTGTTTCGGAGGTGGCATCGACCACTGTATCGGCTAGGCCGCCGGTTCGGCGTACCACCGGCAGGGTGCCGTAGCGCAGGCTGTACATCTGGTTGAGGCCGCAGGGTTCGAAGCGCGACGGCATGAGGAAGGCGTCGGCGCCAGCCTCGATCTGGTGGGCAAGCCCCTCGTCATAACCGATGCGTACGCCCAAGCGCTGCGGGAAGCGCGCTGCAAGGCGCTCCAGGGTCTGTTCGAAGCGTTTTTCGCCGCTACCGAGCACCACTGCTTGCACGCGTCCGTCGGTCAGCAACGGTTCGAGTGCGGCGACGATGAGATCTGCACCCTTTTGTTCGACTAGGCGGCCGATGTGTCCGAACAGTGGTCCGGGGTGGGTGTCGTCGAGACCGAATTCGGCGCGCAGCGCCGCGCGGTTGTGACCCTTGGCTGGGCGGTCCAGCGGATCGTAGGGCTGGCTGATGTGCGCATCGGTGCGCGGATTCCAGACGTCGGTGTCGATGCCGTTGAGAATGCCGCTCAGGATGTGGGAGCGGTGGTTGAGCAGGCCTTCCAGGCCGTAGCCGAACTGCGGCGTGCGGATCTCGCGGGCGTAGCTCGGGCTGACCGTGTTAATGCGGTCGGCGTAGGCGAGTCCCCCTTTGATGAAGGATAACTGGCCATAGAACTCGAGCCCTTCGGGATTCCACAGCTTGCCTGCCAAGTTAAGCTCGGCGAGCGCCGTGAGGGGGAACAGGCCCTGATAGGCCAGGTTGTGGATGGTGAATACGGTGGCGGGGCGGTCGGGCTGCTCGGCAAGCAGGGCCGGGGCGAGGCCGGTCTGCCAATCGTTGCAATGCAGGATCTCGGGGCGCCAGTCGTTCGGGCCGTCGCCCTGGGCGAGGGCGGCAATGGCGCGCGAGAACAGGCCGAAGCGCAGGTGATTGTCCTGCCAGTCATGTCCGTCAGGTGCGCGGTACGGGTCGCCGGTGCGGTCGAAGTAGAGCGGTGCATCGACCAGCCATACGGGCAACGGCGTGCCGGGTAGTTTGCCCTGCAGTAGTCCCACGGGTTGACGCTGCCCCGGGATGTCGAGTTCGCCGACCTTGCGCCAGTGCCGACCCCGAGTGACCGCGGCATAGGCCGGCAGGACGAGACGTACGTCGTGGCCGAGCGCGGCGAGCGCCACGGGTAGGCTGCCGCTGACGTCGGCGAGGCCACCGGTCTTGATCAACGGGTGCGCTTCGCTACTGGCAAAGAGGATGCGCATTTTTCTTGTTTCCTCGGGGTTGCGCGCGTTCATTGGTTGCGCGAAAGTCTATACTCCACAGGAGTACTGTCGGTCATCCGTGGCGATTCGTCGATCAAGCTGCCTTGAATCGACAGCGTTGCAGCTTTCCGTCCCATGCGTTTTCTCGCTGTCGCGGAGCCCTGAGCGATCGCCAGGAGTGGTGCGGCACGCTTCGAGTTTCAGCCAGCCAGTCGATTGAGCTTGGCGTGGTCAGCCTGAGACTATAGCTCAGCCGTCTTCCCGCAGACCAATTCGCCCTATTCGAGGTTTCCATGCTCGATCCCTGTACTTTCGTCATTTTCGGCGCTACCGGCAATCTAGCCGCCCACAAACTACTGCCCGCCCTGTACCAGCTTGAACGCTCCGGGAGCCTGCCGGACGAAATGGCCGTGGTTGGCGTGGGGAGGCGCGACTGGGACGATGAGCTGTGGCGCGGAGAGGTCGAGGCGCTGTTGCGCGTGAACGCACGCGAGGGCAGTTTCGACGAAAAGGCCTTTGCCAGCTTCGCCAAGCGGCTGCATTTCGTGGAAGGCAACATGCGCGAGCGCGCCTGCTACGACGCGTTGTCGATGCGCATCGACAACGATGCCCAGCTACCGTCGGCGAATTTGGTGTTCTACCTGGCCATCCCGCCCTCAGACTTCGGCGCGGTGAGCCAGCATCTGACGGAAGCGGGGCTCAATCGCGAGGAGGAAGGCTGGCGTCGCCTGGTGGTGGAGAAACCGTTCGGCTACGACCTGGAAAGCGCGCAGATGCTCGACCAGCGGCTGCACAAGTATTTTTCCGAGGAGCAGATATTCCGTATCGACCACTACCTCGGCAAGGGCACCATTCAGAACATCCTGGTGTTCCGTTTCGCCAACCTGCTGCTTGAGCCGTTGTGGAACCGCAACTACATCGATCATGTGCAGATCATTCATGCCGAACGCCAGGGCACCGCAGGACGGGCGGAGTACTACGACGGCTCCGGCGCACTGCGCGACATGATCCAGAGCCATCTCCTGCAGATGCTCACCCTGGTGGCCATGGAGCCGCCGGCCTGCATGGACGCCGAAGCCCTGCGCGACGAGAAGGTGAAAGTACTGCGTTCGATTCGCCCGATCCCGCAGTCCGCGGTGCATGCGCACGCGTTTCGCGCCCAGTATGCGCGCGGCAAGGTGGACGGTGAGGCGGTGGCTTCCTACGTGGAGGAGGAGGGTGTACCCGCGGGCAGCGTCACCGAGACTTTCGCGGCGCTCAAGCTGTACATCGACAACTGGCGCTGGCGCAACGTACCCTTTTATCTGCGCACCGGAAAGCGCATGGCGGCTAACACGTCCATGATCAGCATCCGCTTCAAGCATCCGCCGCAGCAGCTGTTCCGCGAGACGGCGGTCGAAGCGCTGCGGCCGAACTGGATTCTGCTGGGCATACAGCCCGACGAGTGCATGCGGGTGGAGATGCAGGTCAAGGAAGCTGGACTGGAGATGCGCACGCGTACGCTGCAGCTCGACGCCAG
>NZ_JARRQY010000013.1:0-57407 GCF_037381185.1 Acidihalobacter sp. | reverse complement strand
TATCTCGCCACGGCCAGCGTCGAGTACGATCACCATCTGTACAGCGACTTCTACTGGGCCGCGTTCTACGACGCCGGCAACGCCTTCAACGCCCTGCCTCTGGATCCGCACCGCGGCGTCGGCCTGGGTCTGCGCTGGCATTCGCCGCTGGGCCCGATCCGCCTCGACATCGCCCATCCGCTCGACAGTGAAGGCAACTACATCCGCCTGCACGTCAGCATGGGTACCGCGCTGTGATCCGCCGCCTGCTCACCCGCCTGCTGTACGCACTGCTGGCGCTTTTCGTCGTCGCCAGCGCGGCGCTCTACGCCGTGGTCGGAACCGCGCCGGGCACCCGCTGGCTGATCGACATCGTCATACAGGCCGGCAAACTACCGCTGCAACTCCAGCGCAGCCGGGGCAGCCTGCTCGGCGGCCTGGACCTATACGGCATCGCGTGGCAAGACGCTTCGGCTAGCTTGCGCATCGCGCATGCCAGCCTGCGCTGGCGCCCGCTCGACCTGCTCGCCGGAAGAGTACATCTGAACGAAGTGACCGCCTCGCACATAGCGCTGATCCTGCCCGAGAATCAAACCAAACAGCCCCAAACCGGCGCCGCCGATCCGAGCATCGACCTACCGCTGGGCGTGACCCTCGCAAGCTTCGGTCTTCGCGACCTCATCGTGGTGCGCGGTTCGCAGGCATGGCGGATCGGCACCATCCGTGGCCACGCCCGCCTGCAGGGGCGACAGCTCCATATCGGTGCACTGCACGTCCTGACGCCGCAAGGCAGCCTGCAGTTCGTCGGCGGCGCCGAGCTGGCGCCGCCCTATACGGGTGAACTGCGCCTCGCCTGGAACTGGCGGCTGCCCGACGGCACCCGGCTCGCCGGCCAGGGCAGCCTGTCCGGCAACATCGATCGCGTCGACCTCATGCAGCGCCTCACGGCCCCCTTTGCCGCGCAACTCCACGGCCATGTCGCACCCCGTACCCAGAGCGCCGATCTGACGCTCACATGGCAGCACGCACACTGGCCCCTTCAGGGTTCCGGCCGCTGGCGCAGCCCGCAGGGCACACTGCAGCTCAAAGGCTTGGCGGAGGCCTACGCGGCGTCCCTGCAGGCAAGGCTGGAGGGATCCAGCCTGCCCACTGCCGACCTCGCACTGGAGGGCAACGGCGACCGTCATCATTTCCAACTCAACAAGCTGTTGCTCAAGACCCTAGACGGTGAGGTCGACGGCAAGGGCTCCGTGTCCTGGTCGCCCGGAGTCAGCTGGACCACCAGCCTGCACGGCACCGGCATCACCCCCGGCGCATACTGGCGAGACTGGCCGGAGCGACTTGGATTCGAACTGAGCGCCGAGGGCAGTGCCAACAGCGCCAACGTGGAGCTGAAGCGACTCGACGGCACACTGCGCGCCCTGCCTTTCCAGGCCTCAGCCTCCGCCGCCTGGCGACAGAACATGCTGCACCTGCGCACAGCCAGCATCCAAGCCGGCGGCGGACATCTGCGGCTCAGCGGCGAAGCCGACGCTCAGCGCGGCAAAATTGTGCTCGACTTCAATCTGCCAAAGTCTGAAAACCTGGCGCCATCGCTGCACGGCAGCTTCCAGGGACAGGCCAGAATAGACGGCCCATGGAGCTGGCCGCGCATCACCGCTGCCATCCGTGGGCGGCAACTGGCCTGGAACGGGGTCAAGGCAGGCAGCGTCAAGCTCGACATCGCGCCGGCATCTGACAACAGGCTGGACGCACGCCTCACACTCGATGGAGTGCAACGCGGCAACATCGAGTTTCAGCGCATCCAGGCGCAGGCGCTCGGCACACCGGCCAACCAGCAGTTCACGCTGGACGCCACCAGTGCACGGGGCCGAATCGCTCTATCCGCCCGCGGGGGCCTCAACGACGCCGTCAAACGCTGGCACGGCAACCTGAATCGACTGGAACTTACGCCCGCCCAAGGCCCGACTTGGCAGCTCGCCGCACCTGCCGCAGTGGACATCAGCGCCCAAAACCAGCAAGTGTCCGAAAGCTGCCTTCGTCCCATCGGCAGTCCTGACGCCCGACTCTGCCTTAACCTGAATGCTGGCGAAGGAAAACTTGATGCTGCGGCCAATATTCGTGCGCTGCCGTTGACACTACTCGGAGCATTACTGCCGCCCGGCGCACATCTTGCCGGCCGGATCGACGGCACGGCCCAGTTGTCAGGTCCGCCAGATGCCTTGAACGGCCACCTGCAACTACAACTGACCAATGGCGAGCTGCTGATGCGCGACACCGGCGGCGAACAAACGCTGCATTTTGCCGTGCCCGAAGTACGGGCCACCCTGCGCAAGGGCGCACTCCAGGCTACCGCCCGAGCCGTATTCCCGCAGCAGAAGGCCAGCATCGAAGCGCAGGCCGACGTCGGCGGCGCCGACGCCAAGGGCCGACGCCCACTCTCGGGCTCGCTGCGACTCGATCTGCCGGACATCTCCGCACTGCAATCCTTCACCCCGCAATTGCACGCACTGAGCGGCTCCGCACAGGCGCAGCTCACGCTGGGCGGCACGCTCGCACAGCCGCGCATCGCCGGCACCGCTTCGCTCAACGACGCCAGCGCCGCAGTACTCGCCGCGGACATTCGCCTGCAACACGTCCAGATTAAGGCCAGACTGCCGGAAAACAGTGGCATCCTGAATTTCGATGCCAAAGCCGATTCCGGCCCCGGTTCGCTGCAGGCCAAGGGCGAGATACGCGGCCTGGACAGCGGCAAACCGAAGCTCGCCATGCAGATCAGCGGCAGCAACTTCGAAGCGGTGAACCTTCCCCAGGTTCAGGCGCTGATAAGTCCGCAGCTCCGCATCGACGCCGATCCGGCGCTGGTCAAGATCCGCGGCAAGGTCGAAGTGCCTGAAGCGAAGATCCGCGTACACCGGCTGCCCGCGAAAGCGGTCAGCGTCTCGCCGGACACGGTGGTCGTCGGGCAGGAGAAAGCTCCAAGCCACGGACCGCAGATCGATGCGGCAGTCGAACTCGTGCTCGGCGACAAGGTCGGCATCGACGCCCTGGGCCTGACCAGCACGCTGCGCGGCAACCTGCTGGTGCGCCAGCAGGGCGGCGCCTCGCCCAGCGCCGACGGCACTCTGAATATCGTCGACGGCAGCTACTCGGCATACGGACTCAAACTCACGCTGAGCCGCGGCATGCTCAACTTCGCGGGACCGGTCGACAACCCCGGTCTCGACGTCGTCGCTCAGCGCCAGACCGGCGCCGTGACCGCCAAACTGGCCGTCACCGGCACGCTCAAGTCGCCGCGCTCGGAAATCAGCGCCGATCCGCCGATGTCGCAGGCCGACGCGCTGTCCTGGCTGCTCACCGGCCACGGCATCAATGAAGGATCGCGCAGCGATGCCGCGCTACTGCTCAGGGCGGTCTACAGCATGAACGTGGCCGACAACGGCGGCGGACTCGTCAGTCAGCTCGAGCAACGTACCGGCCTGGACGAAATCAGCGTGCAGGGCGGCGACACCCTGCAGCAGAGCGCGCTGGTGCTGGGCAAGTATCTGACGCCGGACATCTACGTGCGCTACAGCACCGGACTGTTCGAGCGCATGAACACGCTCTCGCTGACCTACCGCCTCACCCATCACCTGAGCGTCGAGGCGCAATCCGGCGCCAGCCAGGCGCTCGACCTGCTCTATCAGATCGAATTCGGACAGCGCTGATCAGGGCGCAACCGTCCCCTTGCGCTCGGCGATCAGACGATATTCCTGCGGCTGGCGATGCAGCGCAAAATTGAAGATGTTCTCCTTGATTTCACGCGTGCGATCCAGATCGCAATCGGCCACGATCAGCTCATCATCCAGCGTCGAACTCATGGCGACGATCTCGCCGGTCGGGGCGATGATGCAGCTCTGCCCCAGCAGCTCACAACCTTCCTCACGCCCGGCCTTGGCCACCGCCACCACCCAGGTGCCGTTCTGGTAGGCGCCGGCCTGCATGCACAGATGGTTGTGAAACCCCTGCAGATGGTCGTGCTCGGGCACGGGGGGATAATGGATCGGCGTGTTGTAACCGAGCATCATCAGCTCCATGCCCTTGAGCGCGAGCACACGATAGGTCTCCGGCCAACGCCGGTCGTTGCACAACGCCATGCCGAGCACACCGCCGAAGGCCCGCCAGGTGCCGAAGCCCAGGTCCCCGGGTTCGAAATAGCGCTTCTCCAGATGCTGGAAGGCGCGCCACGGCTCGTTCTCCGAATGCCCCGGCAGATGGATCTTGCGGTACTTGCCGACGATGCCACCGCCCGCATCGACCAGGATCGCGGTATTGAAGTGGCGCACACGGCCAGCCTGCTCGACCCGCTCGGCATAGCCCAGATAGAAGCCGATACCCAGTTCGCGCGCCGTATCGAACAGCGGCTGCGTCTCGGGCCCCGGCATTTCGGTCTCGAAGTAGGCATCGACGTCCGCCTGATCCTGCATGTACCAGCGCGGGAAGAACGTGGTCAAAGCCAGCTCCGGAAACACGACCAGGTCGCAGCCGCGCGCTTTGGCCTTGCGCATCAAGCTCAGCAGCCGCTGAACGACCTCGCCACGCGTTTCCTCACGACTGATCGGCCCCAGCTGGGCCGCACCGACCGTCAGCATCCGACTCATATGCCCTCCCTGCCGGCACCGGCAACAGGCTCGACCAGTTCAAGCACCGTGTGCAGCAGCACGTTGGCGCCGGCCTCGATGTCCTCGGAACATGTGTACTCGCGCACGTTGTGGCTGATGCCGCCGGCGCTGGGCACGAACACCATCCCCGCCGGACACATGCGCGCCATGATCTGGGCATCGTGCCCGGCACCGCTGGGCAGACGTCGCACACTGTGGCCCAGGGTGCGCGCGACGCGCTCGACGCGGTCAACCATCTCGGCCTGGAACACCACCGGCTCGAAGCGCGCCAACGCGCGATGGCTTACCTGCAAACCCTCTGCGGCGGCAATCTCGTCGACAAAGGCAAACAGGCGGCGTTCGGCTTCGCGCAGCCTTTCGGCATCCGTGTTGCGCAGATCGACGGTGAAGCGCGCCTGGTTGGGAATCACGTTGACCAGATTGGGCTTGAGTTCCAGCGAACCCACCGTGGCGACCTGATCGCCGCCGAATTCCACCGCCAACTCGCGCACGAAGGCAATCACGCGCCCGGCGAGCAAGCCGGCGTCGTGGCGCAAACGGGTCGGCGTGGTGCCAGCGTGGTTGGAGACGCCGGTCGCGGTGAACTCGGTCCACGAGATGCCCTGCACGCCTTCCACCGCACCGATGGTTACGCCCTCGATGTCGAGCACCGGCCCCTGCTCCACATGCAATTCCATATAGGCGTGCACCGGGTTGGCCGCAGCACCCACGGGCGCTGCGCCGGCATAGCCGATGCGTTGCAATTCGTCGCCGAGCGGCGCGCCGTCGATGCCGCGGGTGGCCAGCGCCTCGTCCAGCGGCAGATCTCCCTGAAAAACCAGGCTGCCCATCATATCGGGCGCGAACCGTGCACCTTCCTCGTTGGTGAAGAAGGCCACCGCCAGCGGCCGGCGCGTCTCCACCCCGGCATCGATCAACGTTTCAACGACCTCCAGCCCGGCGAGCACGCCCAGATTTCCGTCGTAGAGCCCTCCGGTGCGCACGGTGTCGATGTGCGAACCGATCATCACCGGAGGCCCGGCCTCGCTTCCGGCGCGCACGCCGACCACGTTGCCGATGCCGTCGATACGCACCTCCAGGCCAAGCTCGCGCATCCAGCCGACCACCAGATCACGCCCGTCGCGGTCCGCATCGGTCAACGCCAGGCGGCAAACGCCGCCTCCTTCGAGGCCACCGACCTGCCCCAGGCGCTCCAGGCGCGCGTCCAGCCGCCGCCCGTCCACCCGCAGTTCGTCGCTCATGCCACCCTCCTCACCTCGTCGGCGCTCCGGCCGACGATCCGTGCGTACATGTCCGGATCGGTATCGCCTTCGCTGCCGATCAGCAGAACCCGGCTTTGCGGCCCCAGCTCCAGAGCGGCCGCCAACTCGGGGCGCTCCAGCGCGAGCAGCAAGCCGGCCATTCCGGCCACCGCCGATTCGCCTGCAACGAACGGTGCATCGCCACCGACGCCGTCGGCGAGCAGGCGCATGCAGATTTCCGCCAGCGCATCGGGAATGGAGAGAAAATCGCTGACGCCCTCGTCGAGCACTTCCCAGGCCAGCACCGAGACTTCGCCGCAGGCGAGGCCGGCCATGATGGTCTCCAGATCGCCATGCACCACCGCCGGCTCACCGGCCCGCGCACTCTCCAGCAGGCAGGCTGCACGCTCGGGCTCGACCACCACCACGCGCGGGCGGCGCTCACCGAGGCGCAGCCAGGTGTGAGCACAGACCGCGGCGGCCAGTCCGCCAACGCCGCCCTGGATGAACACATGGGTGGGCAACGCGTCGTCCGGCAACTGCTGCAGCGCCTCCTCGACCATTACCGCGTAGCCCTGCATCACATCGCGCGGCACGTCCGTATACCCGGGATACGAGGTATCGGACACCACGAAACGGCCCAGCACGCGGGCATCCTTGTCGGCGCGGCGCACGGCATCGTCGTAGTTGCCCCGCACCCGCACGACCTCGGCGCCGTAGCGCGCGATGGCCGCACTTCGCGCCTCGCTGACCGTCGCGTGTATGTAAATGACGCAGCGGCAGCCGAACTGCTGCGCGCCCCAGGCCACGGACCGCCCATGATTGCCGTCGGTCGCGCAGGTCACCGTGATGTTCGCGACCTCGTCACGATATTTTCCGGCCAGCAGGTCGCTGGCGGTAACGCCCTTGTGGCCGAGACACTCGAGCTGACCGAGCAGCAGCCGCAGCACCGCATATGCTCCACCCAGCGCCTTGAAACTGCCGAGCCCAAAGCGTGCGGCCTCGTCCTTGTACCAGATGCGTTCGATACCGGCCGCCGTCGCCAGACCGCGCAGATCGCGCAGCGGCGTGGGCGCATAGCCGGGCCAGCTGCGAATCTCGGTCCAGGCCTTCGCGAAGGCCGCGTCGTTCAGCACGGCTAACTGGCGCAAGCCGATCACGCCGTCGGACACGCGCGGATTGGACACGTGATCGAAGTTTATGTCCTTGGAAACCAAACCCATTGCCGTCTCTTTCCTGCACTGTGCGCAGCCGCCGCAGCCCCCAGGCTGCGGCGGCGTCATGCGCTTAATTACTTGATTTCAGCCTGCTTGATCGCGGCCATGAACTGGTTCAGCAGCGCCTCGCCGGGCTTGCCGAACTTTTCCACGATGACCTTGCGCACCGCCGGCTGGCTGGCGTCGCGGAACTCGGCCAGTTGCGCCGCAGTCGGGCTGTAGACCTCCATGTGCTTCTTGAGCAGCGGCATGCCGCGATCCGATGCCTCGATCGCCATCGCCACGCCCCAGCCGGCAATCACCGCCGCCTGTGCGGCGTTGCGCACCACGCGCTGCTGTTCAGGCGTCAGCTTGGCGAAAGCCTGCTTGTTCATGACCCAGACATAGGGGGCGAACAGGTGCTGACTCAGGGTCAGGTACTTCTGCACCTGGTACAGCTTGGCAAAGGAGATGATCGGCACCGGATTCATCTGACCGTCGGCCACGCCCGTCTGCAAGGCGGTGTACACGCCGGACCAGGGGATGTTCACCGGCTGCGCGCCGAGAGAGGCGACCAGCGCCTTCTGCGTCTCCAGGCTCATGGTGCGGATCTTCAGCCCCTTCATGTCGGCCGGAGAATGCACGGGATGCTTGGAGTTGGTGAAATCGAAGAAGCCGCCGGAGTTGCCGAAGCCGAGCACCATCAGGCCGGTCTTGCCCTCGATATCCTTGGCCAGCGTCTTGCCGAACGGGCCGTTGAACACGTCGAAAGCGGTATTGATGCTCGGAAACGCGAACGGCATGTCGACCACGCCGATCATCGGACAGGCCGACGCCATTCCGCCCTCGGACATGATCGAGGACTGGATCACGCCGGAACGCACCTGCTGCATCACGTCACTCTGGCTGCCGAGCTGGCCGTTGGGGAACAGTTCGACCTTCACTTCGCCGTTGGTGCCGGTTTCCACCAGGTTCTTGAACACCGAGGCCATCGCGCCGGCCGGATTGTTGAACGGATCGTCGTTGTTGAGATGCGCCAGCTTGATGACCGTAGCGGCGAACGCGGACGTCGGTCCGAGCGCCAAGGCCAGCACGGCGGCCGACAGGACTTTGTACAACGGTTTCATTGCTACTTACCTCCAGGGTAACGGATCAGAATCCGAACAATCGCGGCAGGAACAGCGTCAGATCGCTCCAATACGCCACGACCAACAGGGCCAGAACCTCGACCACAATGAATGGCCACAGAGCAGCGCTGATGCGCTCGACACGCTCTCCCGTGACCGAAGACAAGACGAACAGACAGGCGCCGACCGGCGGCGTCATCAACGAAATGTTCAGTGCCAGCACGATCATCACGCCGGCCTGCACCGGATCCATGCCGATGTTCAGCGTCAGCGGTGCCAGCACCGGCGCGAGAATGATCAGCGCGGCGTTGATATCAATGAACATGCCGACGAACAGGAGCAGCCCCAGGATCAGCAGGATCACCACCTGCGGGTTGTGCGAGATGCCCAGAAACGAGGTGGCGATCGCCTGCGGAATCTGGTTGAAGGCCATCCACCAGCTCAGGATCGAGGCCGAGGCGATGATCAGGAACACCACGCCGGTCACGCGCGCCGTGCGCACCAGCATGTCCACCAGATCGCGCAGCGTGATCCTGCGGTACACCAGACCACCGACCACCAGTGCGTAAAGCACTGCGATCGCCGCCGCCTCGGTGGGCGTGACGATGCCGCCGAGAATCCCGCCGAGGATGATCACCGGCATGAAGATCGCCAGCACGCTGGAGCGGAAGCTGCGCACTATGTGCAGCAGGCTGGGGCCGCGCTCGCCCTTGGGCAGGCGCAGACGGCGCGAGAATGCCGCGATCACGCCCATGCACAGCAGGGCGATGATCAGGCCGGGGATGATCCCGGCGGCGAACAGACCCGCGATGGACACCCCCATCATCGAACCGTAGATGACCATCAGATTGGACGGCGGAATCGTCGGCCCGACGATCGACCCCGCCGCGGTCACCGCGCAGGCGAAGGGGCGGCTGTAGCCCTTGCGCACCATTGCCGGCACCAGGGTGTTGCCGAAGGTCGCGGCATCCGAGGTGGCCGCGCCGGTCATGCCGGCAAACAGCACCGAAGCGACGATATTGGAATGGGCCAGGCCGCCGCGCAGATATCCGACCAGGGCATCGGCGAAGTCGATCAGACGCTCGGTGATGCCCGAGCGATTCATGATCTCGCCCGCCAGGATGAAAAACGGCATCGCCATGAAGGTGAACAGATTCAGGCCGCCGAAGAAACGCTGCGGCGCCATGCCCATGAAATTGAGGCCGCCGAGCTGCAGCAGGCCGGCCATGCCCGCCACGCCGAGCACAATGCCGACCGGCACACCCAGCAGCATCAGGCCGAAGAAGACGATCGCGACCAGCGTCATGCCTCGCCTCCCATCGGCTGCGCGGGCAGGCTGTCGTCATGAACGAGGTAGTCGCGGATCAACACCACGGCCATCTGCACCAGCGACAGCAGCGCCGCGACCGGAACGGACAGAAACGGCACCATCATCGAGACACCGCCGAACAGCGGCGTGTACTGCTGCCCGCCGCTAAGCGTCATGCCGACGCCGAACACCGCCAGCGCGGCGAAGAAGGCCAGGCCGATCAGGTCGATGACGATACGCAGTGCGTACATCGCACGGGGAGGCAAGCGTCCGAGCAGCAATTCCACGCCGATGTGTTCGCGCCGGTACACGCCGACCGACACGGCGAGCAGAGCCGCCCAGATCATCACATAGCGCGCGACCTCACCACTCCAGGTCTCGCCGGTATGCAGGATATAGCGGGCCAACACGCCGTACCACACGATGCCGACCATGGCCGCGACCAGGGCCGCGCACACCCATTCGACCACCCGGTTGAGGCCGCCCCCCAGCCGTACTGCGCCTTGCAGCCCTGATTGCCATGCCGTGCGTTGAACCATAGTGCCCCCAAAACGCTCGCATGAACCGATTTGAAACTATAATTTCAATAATTGCAACTATTAATACTTAAGTTTCAGTGTTGGCAAAAACCCCTTAGCATGCTTACGTATATTGAAGAGGCACGAGCGAACAGCGCATGAAAAGCGAAAATGAATCCCAGGATCTGGAAAGTCGCATCCGCGAGCATTACGAACGGCTCCCCCCTGCCGAGAAGCGGCTCGGAAACCTGCTGCTCAACTTTCCGGGCGACATCGCCACCTACTCGGCCACCGAACTGGCCGGCATGGCCGGCACATCCAAGGCCGCCGCCACCCGCCTGTTTCGCAGACTCGGCTACAGCGATTTCAACGAGGTCCGCCACAGCGTCAGAGCCGCACAGCGCTGGGGCTCGCCGGTCTACCTGACCAGTCAAACACCGCCGCAATCACGCAGCCGCCTCATCGCCGAACACCTCGCGCGCGAATCGGAGAACCTCTCACGCACCCTGGAAGGCTTGCGCCCTGACGCGGTGCGCGAGATAGGCAAGACGCTGAGCAAGGCGCAGCACGTCTTCGTCGCAGGCTTCCGCAACAGCCATTTCCTGGCCCAGTATCTGTACCGGCAACTGGCGCTGATGCGCTCCGATATCAGACTGATACCGGCACCGGGACAAACGCTCGGTGAGGACCTGGTGGACATAGGGGAACACGACCTGCTGGTGATCGTTGGGCTGCGCAGGCGCATCGACCTCACGCTGCGCCTGATGGAGGTCGCCCGGAAACGCGGTGCACGCATCCTGCTCATCGCCGACCCCTCCGCCGTCGCGGCCGCCAAGCTCGCCACCTGGACGGTCACCTGCGAGGTTCGGAGCATCTCTCCGTTCGATTCCTACGTCGCGGCGATGAGCATCATCAACCTCGTCTGCGCCCTGCTGTTCCGCGATACGAGCACGGACGCGCAGCAACGCCTGCAAGAGATTGAGACCTTGCACGAGGCCCTGGAGGAACTGGACTCATCGGCCCCGCTGCAGTTCCCCCTGCCACCGGACACCTGAGTGATACGCTATTGATCCGGCAGTCAAATAGTGGCCGGATCAATAGTGTTTCGCTGCGTGCCGCATCACGTCTCGATCAGCGAGTAGAACTAATGTCCGAACATCACGATACAAACCGCAGAAGAAAGATCGCGGACCGACTGACAACGCTGCAAATCTGGCTAATGATCGCTGGTTTAGCGGCGCTGGGTTTTTATGCCGCATCCGCAGCGAAGCTGTACACCAACACCGGCCTCGGCATCAGCGTGCTGTTCGCCGGCATAGGGCTTCTCTGTTTGGCGTGGTTGGTGAAGATGGCCGTACGAATAACGCTGCGCCTTCCATGGCATGGGCGCATCAAGCGTTATGCGGAAGAGGAAAGGCGCGCCCAGCGCGAGTACCTGGAGCAGCTTGAAAAAGAGCTGGAGCAGGCTGAAAAGGAGTTGAACAGGGAACAGGGACGAGGAGACTAGAACCCATACATACCAGCATGCACCGTGAGCCGCGCGGCGATGGCGACGCGCGGGGCAATCCCCGAAGGATTCAAGCCCGCTCCACCCGCACGCAATCGATCAAACGCACCTGCCCCAGCCAAGCCGCAACCAGGATCACCACCTCTTCGTCATCCGGACCGGCGGGTTCGAGATCGCTCGCGCGGCGGACCGCAACGTAGTCGACCCGGAATCCCCGCTGGCCGAGTCGCTCCGCGGCCGCAGCTTCGACAACGTCGACCGGCGCACCCTCGGCGAGTAGGCCGGCAGCCTTGTTCAGTGCCGCGTACAGCTGCGCCGCCCGCGCGCACTCGTCGTCACTCAGCCGGTTGTTGCGCGAACTGAGCGCCAGACCGCTGTCGGCGCGCACCACCGGCACGCCGTGAATGCGTACCGGCAGATGCAGGTCCTCGACCATGCGGCGCACCAGCAACAACTGCTGGTAGTCCTTCTCGCCGAATACCGCATCGTCCGGCTGCACCAGGTTCAACAGCTTGCACACCACGGTGGCAACGCCGGTGAAATGCCCCGGCCGGGCGGCGCCTTCGAGCATTTCGCCCAAACCCGGAACGCTGACCTTGCTTGCCGCTTCCATGCCGCGCGGATAAAGCAGATCCACCTCCGGCGTGAACAACAGATGCACTCCACGCTGCTCCAGGGCCCTGCGGTCGGCATCCAGCGTGCGCGGATAGGCATCCAGATCATCCGGGCGATCGAACTGCAGGGGGTTGACGAACACGCTCACCACCACGCGATCCGCGCGGCGCTTGGCCTCATCGACCAGGCTGAGATGCCCCTCGTGAAGATTGCCCATGGTCGGCACCAGCGCGATACGCTCGCCCTGGCTGCGCCAGCCGCGCACGATGGTGCGCAGTTCGAAATCGCGTTGCGTCTCGCGCACTCAGAAAGCCTCTTCAGCGGTGGGGAAACTGCCTTCGCGCACCGCCTCGGCATAGGCTTTCAGCGCGCCGGACAGACTGTCATGCCCCGTCATGAAATTGCGTGCGAAACGCGGCGGGCGCCCGGGAGTGATGCCGAGCACATCATGCACCACCAGCACCTGCCCATCGCAGGCCGCGCCCGCGCCGATGCCGATGACGGGGATACCCGCAGCCTGAGTGATCTCCTCGGCCAACGCGGCCGGTACGCACTCGAGCACCATCAGCTCGGCGCCGGCCTCCTCCAGCGCGCGCGCGTCTTCGAGCAGCGCTGCCGCCGCCTCGGCTTCACGCCCCTGCACGCGGTAACCACCGAGCTTGTGCACGAACTGCGGACGCAGCCCGAGGTGCGCACACACGGGCACACCGTTGACGCTCAGGCGCTCGACCACCTCGGCCTGGGCCGCACCGCCCTCGAGCTTGACCATGTCCGCTCCGCCTTCCTGCATCAGCCGACCGGCGTTGACGAGCGCCTGCATGGGATCGGCGCAGCTCAGGAACGGCAGATCGGCCACCAGCAGCGCGCGGCTGCGGCCGCGTGAGGCCAGCAGCGTGTGGTAGACCATTTCGTCCATGGTCACACCGACCGTGTTCTCGCGCCCCTGCACAACCATGCCCAGGGAATCGCCGACCAGGATGACGTCGATGCCCGCCTCGTCCGCCAGACGTGCGAATGCGGCATCGTAAGCGGTGAGGCTGACGATCTTTTCGCCCTCGCGCCGCATGCGGGCCAGGGTGGCGACGGTGATCCGTCGGCTTTCGCTGTGTACGCTCATGATTCCTTCACATCGAAAAAGGCAGGGGGTTGAAGTACCGACGTCCGGTCGGCACGTGACGGATCTCCTGCACCAGCGCCTGATAATCACGCTCGTTGCTGACGATGTCGATCTCGCTGGCATTGACGATCAGCAGCGGCGCCTCGTCGTAATGATGGAAGAAATCCGCGTAGCGCTCGCACAGACGCTCCAGATAAACCACCTCGATGTCCCTCTCGTAGCTGCGGTCACGGCGCGCGATGCGCTTGAGCAGAACGTCCACCGGCGCCTGCAGATAGACCACCAGTTCCGGCCGCGGTGCATCTATGGTCAGATGACCGTAGACCTGTTCGTACAGCGCCAGCTCGTCCGAATCCAGGGTCGCTTCCGCGAACAGACGATCCTTCTCGATCATGAAATCGGCCACCCGCACGGGCGCGAACAGATCGCTCTGGCGCAGCGTCTGCATCTGGCGCACCCGCCCCATCAGAAAGCTCAGCTGGGTCGGCAGCGCTGCTCGCGCCGGATCCTCGTAGAAGCGCTCGAGGAACGGATTCTTCTCGGGCTGCTCCAGCAACAGCTCGGCACCAAAGTCGTCGGCCAGCCGGCGCGCCAGCGTGGTCTTGCCGACGCCGATCGGGCCTTCGACGGCGATGTGGGAAGGAAGCGTTTCAGACATGAGGATCGATACGAACAAGGCCTCCGGAGGGACACCGCGCCAGCCACTCGGTCACCGGTCCGCGACCGGGGATGGTCAATCGCGGTGCAATTTCGGCGAGAGGATACAGCACAAAGGGCCGCTCATGCAGGCCGGGGTGCGGCACCTGCAGGCGTGGTTCGTCGATGACCTGATCGGCATAGAGCAGCAGATCCAGATCCAGCGTGCGCGGTCCCCAGCGTTCGATGCGCACCCGCCCGTGCGCCTGCTCGATGGCCTGCAGGCCATCGAGCAGCTCAAGCGGCGACAGGCGGGTTTCCAGGGCCGCCACCGCGTTCACGTAGTCCGGCTGCGGCACAGGCCCCATGGGCGGATTGCGGTACAGCCCGGAACTGGCGCCCAAGCGCGTTCCGGGCAATCGCGAAAATTCGCCGAACGCGCGCAACAACTGCTCCTGCGGCCGTTCGAGATTGCTCCCAAGCCCGACATACGCGAGCACCGCAGGATTCGTGTCGCCGGCCCGCTCAGGGAAACCGCTTTCAGCCATGCTCACGCATCGGGACCCGGCTTGCGTGCACGCTTGCGCGGACGCCGGCGCCGCTTGCGCGCCGGTTCGGCGGCCGTCTGCTGCTGCAACAGCTCCTCCTGACCGCTGGCGTCAGTCTCCTGCAACTGCGTCCACCAGGCGCACAACTCCGGATCGCCATCGCCCACTGCGGCCCGCAGGCACATGAAATCATAGGCGGCGCGAAAGCGCGGATGCGCCAGCAACCGCGCCACGCGCTTGCCGCGGCGCTGCGCAAAGCGAGGCTGCAGCGTCCAGATCTCGCGCATGGGCAAGCTGAAGCGTTTCGGGATGGCGACGTGACGCAACTGTTCCGAGGTGACCTCGGCCGCCGCGACCTGCAGCGCCGGAATCTCGCCCATGCCCTCCGCCACCAGCTCGGCCGTGCGCAGCCGCACCGGCTCCCACAGCAGCACCGCGAACAGGAACGCCGGCGTCACCGGCTTGCCCTCGGTGATACGTCGGTCCGTGTTCTCCAGCGCCCGCGCGATGAAGGTCATCGGAAAGCCCTGATCCTCCCGCTCCAACGCCCGCTCGGTTAACGGGAAAAGGGAACGGAACAGGCCGTAGCGACGCAATTGCTCGAAAGTCTCCAGCGCGACGCCGCCATGCAGCAGCTTGAGCACTTCATCGAACAGGCGCGCCGGAGCGATATCGAACAACAGGTCCGCCAGTTCGAAGATCGGCGCCTCGCTGGCCTCCTCGATACGGAAACCAAGCTTGGCCGCGAAGCGCACCGCGCGCAGCATGCGCACCGGATCCTCACGATAGCGCACCTGCGGATCACCGATCAGGCGCATCTGCCCCTCGGCGATATCCGCCATGGCACCGGTATGGTCGACCACCGAGAAGTCGCGGATGTTGTAGTACAGCGAGTTGACTGTGAAGTCGCGCCGCCAGGCATCCTGTTCGAAGGTGCCGTAGACGTTGTCGCGCAGGATGCGACCGTCTTCGCTCAACTCCCCGGCCCCCTCGTCCTCGGCGCCGTCGTGCGGAGCGCGGAACGTGGCCACCTCGATGATCTCGCTGCCGAATCGCACGTGGGCCAGGCGGAAGCGACGGCCGATCAACCGGCAGTTACGGAACAGCGCCCGCACCTCTTCCGGGTGCGCGTCGGTGGCGATATCGAAATCCTTGGGCTCTCGCCCAAGCAGGAGATCACGCACCCCGCCGCCGACCAGATAGGCGGCAAAACCGGCGTCCTTGAGCCGATACAGCACCTTCAGCGCACTGGGGCTGATCTGGGCTCGCGAAATGCCATGTTCCGCGCGCGGTACGATGACCGGCTCGGGAAAGGCCGAAGGAATATTCAGAGTCGACACGAATGCATCTGCAAGGCAGTTATATATGGGGCTATTGTCATAATCGCAAAGCTGGATATAATACCAGCCTTTCCCGAGCCATGCAGGCTACACGCTCCCATCGTCTAGCGGTCTAGGACGTCGCCCTCTCACGGCGAAAACCGGGGTTCGAGTCCCCGTGGGAGCGCCATCCCCTCTCTGCACCATCCGCGTCTTTCCGGCATCGCCCCATAGATTCAACGAGTTCTCTCGTAGACACTCATGATGCGCAGATTCTTCCGCGGCCCGCGTATCCGCCAGCGCGCGACCCACAGCCCCGGCCCCAATACGCGGAAACTGCCGCGATAGACATCCTCGCCGCACACATGCTCGGCCCGCCAGTGTCCCCGGCGCAGATCGAACCCGTGGAACAAACGGCCATCTGCGAAACGGACCTCCGCACAGCCCGGCTCGACCAGACGATAGCGATATTCGCGCATCGCTCGGCCGCGGTGACCAGCAAAATACACCTCCGCCGTTTCGCGATACACCAGTCCGTCCCCCAACAACCGGAAGTTCACCTGCCCTTCGGCCGTGCCGCTATGTAGCGTATCCAGCGCCACCAGTCGCCGAGCCAGACGCCACTCTCCGCACAGGAATTTCGCCAGATCGTCGACGGGAAACGGCGCTTTACCTTTTTTCGGCATCGCTAGGGCCTGCACCTCAGATTCCACAGGGAAACGTAAAACAGGCACCAACAGGAATCCTTGTTTTCACTTGTTTATCCATATTTTTGCGCTATATTCTTGAGTCTCCCAAGCTCAATCGTTGAGAAGAACCCGATGCCGAAAGTCATCAGCTCTGCTCTGCTCCCGGGCGAACGACGCCAGACGATCATGGAACGCCTGCAGCGCAGCGGCCGCGTCCTCGCCAGCGAACTGGCTGCGGAAATGAGCGTATCAGAGGACATGATCCGCCGTGATCTACGCGAGTTGTCCGCAGCCGGACTCTGTCAGCGCATATACGGCGGCGCGTTGCTGTCGACGCCGACCGCAAGCCCCCTGTCGCAACGCACCCGACAGATTCCGGAGCGCAAGCGCGCGCTGGCCGAACGCGCGCTTGCGCTGATCGAACCGTGTCAAATCGTCTTCATGGACTCCGGCTCAACGAATCTCGCCATCGCTTCGATTCTGCCGAGCGACGCCGAACTCACGGTCGTCACCAACGCACCGGCCATTGCCGCGGCCCTGACCGACCACTCGCGCATCACACTGCTGCTGCTGGGCGGTCGCGTGCTGCCGGGCAACGGTGCCGCCGTAGGCGCCGCAACGGTACGCAATATCCGCAGGATGCGCGCCGACCTCTGTCTGCTCGGCGCATGCGGACTCGATCCTGGCGTGGGAGTCACCACATTCGATCCGGACGAAGCCGACGTCAAACGCGCCTTCGTCGACGCCAGCACCGATGTGGCCGTTGCCGCCACCAACGACAAACTCGGTACGGCCGCGCCCTTCGTCGTCGCCCGCGCAGACCGCATATCGCAGTTGGTCGTCGAAGCGGATGCCCCGCGCGCCAGAGCCGAACGATTCGAGGACCTCGGCATCGGACTGCTCGCCGCTGCCCCTGTTGCGCCCCGGTAACCGATTTTCGGACCCGCCGCGCAAGCCGTCCCCCGACATGAGCGCAGAGATACATCGATGAACGCATCCGCCAACACCTCTTCGGCCGCCACACCCGCCGGCGTGATCGCCTCGTGCTTCGGTTTCATGGTGATCGGCGCCCAACAGGCGCTGTACGGCCCGGCAATCCCCTATCTCATGCAGAAATACGACATATCCCCCGGCATGGCGGGCATGAGCCTGAGCGCGCACTTTCTCGGCGGGGTTCTGGGCGTGCTGCTGTTCCACGGCGTCTACGCGCGGTTCAGCAACCGCAGCCTGCTCGGAGTGTCGTACGCATTGATGGCCATCGGCTGCATCGCCTTCGCCTACGCGCCGAGCTGGCCACTCGCACTGGGCGCTGCTTTCACCATCGGGCTGGGCTACGGCGGCATGGACTTCGGCCTCAACTTCCTGTTTTCGGTCGGCTTCGGCAAACGCAGCGTCTCCATGGTCAACCTGATCAACGCGCATTTCGGCGTCGGCGCGATAGCCGCACCGGCCCTGATCGCCTGGATCGGCGCACAGAACTACCAGATCGCCTTTGTCGCCTGCGCCGTCGGTTCGGCCATCCCCTTGCTCGCCCTGGGTTCGATCAGCAACCGCACTGAGCACGGCGACGGCGCCGCCCAACTGCCCACGCAGGGGGGCAGCAGGGGCCTCCTGCTGCTCGGCGCATTCCTGCTCATCTACGTCTTCCACGTTGCCATCGAGACCGGCGTCGGCGGCTGGGAACCCACACATCTGGAGGACGTCGGCTACGCCGCGTCCTTCGCCGCCGCGGCGACCGCCGTGTTCTGGCTGATGATGACGCTGGGACGCTTCCTGTCCGTGTTCATAGGGCTGCGTTGGTCCACCGAACGCATCATGCTGGTAAGCTGCGCCGGCATGGCGCTGTGCCTGGCTGCGGCGACCATCCCGGCCGCGGCGCCCTACGCCTATGCCGGCGTCGGCCTGTTCATCGCCCCACTGTTTCCCACCGGCCTCGCCTGGCTCAATCGCTGCGTGCCCGAGGCGCGCTCGGCAACCGCCTACGTGATCGCAGCTGCCATGCTCGGAGGGGTGATCTTCCCTCCATTAATCGGAGAGATCATCAACCGCAGCGGCACACTTGCGGCGCCCTTGTTCATGGCCCTGCTGGCTTTCGTCTGTCTGCTCGCGGTACGACTCATCATCCGGGTCCTGGGAGCGGCCAAGAGCGCCGAGCTGCCGCGTGGGAACACACCGCTATAGACCGAAATAAGCGGCCCGCACGGAATCATCGCTTTCGAGCTCATTGCGCGTACCGGAGAGCTTGACGCGGCCGCCATCGATCAGAAAACCGCGGTCGGCCAATTCCAGAAAGGCGACATTCTGTTCCGCGATCAGCAGCGAAGTCCCGCCACCGATAACGGTTTTCAGGGCGTCTATCACCTGCTTGACGAATACCGGTGCAAGCCCTGAAGAAGGCTCGTCCATCAACAGCAACCGTGGCCGCGAAACAAGCACCTTGGCGATGCCGAGCATCTTGCGCTGACCGCCCGACAAGCTGCTCGCATACTGGCGGCGCTTGTTCGCAAGATCAGGGAACAGCTCGAACAGTTCCTTGCTGCGCCGGCGGACTTCGGCCTGTGTCAAGGCGTAACCGCCGAGGCGTATGTTCTCCTCGATGGTCAGAGCGGGGAACACCCCGAGTTCAGACATGAAGGCAATGCCACGTCGAATGCGCTGATCGGGGCGCAGCGTTTGCAGCACGTCCCCGTCGAATCCGATGTTTCCCGCCCAACACGGCAAGAGTCCGATCAAAGTGCGCAGCAGAGTCGTCTTGCCGGCGCTATTCGCGCCAAGCAGCAGCACCGTCTCGCCGGCGATGACATCCAGATCGATGCCCCACAGGATTTGCAACTGGCCGTAGCCCGATTCCACGCCTTTGACTTCGAGTAGCGCCATCGCCTCAACCTCCGATGAACGCGGCGATCACATCCGGGTCTTCGGAAGCCGCCTGCAGCGTGCCCTCGAAGAGCATGCGCCCGGCGCCCAACACGATAACCCGATTGGTGATCCGATTGAGGAAATCAAGCAAATGCTCGACCACCACCAGCGCGATACCGCGCGCGGCGGTTCTTTCGAGCAACTTGGCTACGACGTTGAGTTCCGCCGGATTGAGGCCAGCGCCGATCTCATCGATCAGCAAAAGCCTCGGATCGGTTGCCAACGCACGCCCGAGGTCGAGCATCTTCTGCTGATTGACGGTCAGCCCTCCCGCCACGGTTTCGGCCTGCTCAAGCAGACCGACTTCGGCCAGCACATCGTCAACCTTCACCGCATCGCTGCCGCCGAAATGAGCGGCGACCAGGATATTCTCGCGCACCGTCATTTCGCGAAACGGCTTTGGCACCTGGAAGCTGCGATTGATGCCCAAATGCACACGTCGGAACATGGGCAGTCGATGCACCGGGTGGCCCGCAAAGAGTATGCGTCCGTGGTCCGGCCTCAGCAGGCCGGAGATCAGATTGATGGTCGTGGTCTTGCCCGAGCCGTTGGGGCCGACCAGGCCAACGATCTCGCCCGGCTGGACGGAGAAACTCAAATCGTCCAGAACGGTCATGCCGGCGAACTGCTTGCCCACTGCGTCCAAGCGCAAAAGAGGATCAGAAGACACGCAACCCCCAGCGCGAGAGCACAGAAGTGATGCCGTTCGGCAGGAAAAGCACCAACAGCACGATCAGCACCCCATAGAACAACTCGAAGTACTGCGGCGCCGAGATGCCGATACCGTTATAGAAGGTGTACAGGACGATCGCCCCCACCACCGGACCGATGACGGTGCCGACCCCGCCGAAAAGCGCGAAAACGATAGCGAAGACGCTGATCTGCAGCGTGAAGACCGCGTCCGGATAGAACACCGACAGGTTCCAGGCATACACCCCTCCCGCCAGCCCGGCCACTGCGGCCGAGGTGAGCCACACGATCAGCCGTTCGCGGACCACATGCACGCCCGCCATGGACGCGCTCACGGGATCCTGACGCATGGCGTGCAACGCCATGCCGAATCGTGACGAGCGGAAATAGGTCGCTAGCGCGATGGACAGCAGCATCACCGCCACCATGGTCAGATAGCTGCCATGCGGATCGTAGGCCTTCTGCACCGACAGGCCGTAAGGACCGCCAGTGATCTTGCTCAGATGCGGATTGGAGACGACATAGAACAGAATTTGCGAGGCCGCCAAATTGGCAATCGAGAAATAGGCGCCCGACAAGCGCAGCAAGGGCCCCAGAACGACTGCCATGAGCACGGCCGCCAGCGCCCCGCCGGCAACGCAGACCAATACCGGAAGGTGGGTGTGTAGAACGAGCAGCGAGGTGCCGTACGCACCGGCGCCGAAGAATCCGACATAGCCGAAAGGTAGATAGCCGGTAAACCCATAGAGCAGATTCAACCCCTGCGCCAATACCACGAAGGTCATCATGGAGAACAGCAGCGACGTGTTGCCGTAGACCTTCGGCAACAGCATGAAACACACGCCCACCACCAGCAGGAACACACCACCGGGCATCCAACGCCGTACCGCCGCTGTCTCACGCATGGCGCACCGCCTTCCCAAGAAGCCCGGAGGGGCGGATCAACACTATAAGCACCAGCAGCGCGTAAGGCACCAAATTCGACCACGAAGAGAAATAGGTCTGCATCAGCATGGTGCCTAGGCCGAAGACCAACCCACCGACGACGGTACCCAGTGCATTGCCCAACGAGCCGATGATGACGATGGCAAAGGAGGTCGTCGTAAGGCTGTTGCCATCGCTGGGCGACACCGAACCGAGCAAATACGGCACGAACACCCCGGCGATACCGGCCAGCGCCAAGCCGATGACGAAGGCCAGCGCCGACAAGCTGTTGACATTGATACCGGTGGCACGCGCCTCGTCGCGATCGGCCATGATCGCGCGTGTCGCATAGCCGAGTTTGGTACGGGCGAAGTAGAGATAGAGCCCCACAATGGCTAGCACGCTGACCAACGCCGCCACCCACCAACTGTCCGGGAACGACTGCCCCAGCACCGCTATGCTGCCGCTGCCCAGCGCCTCACCCGGCAGCGAGCGCTGGTCAGGCCCGAAAGCCATGACGCTCAAGGCCTCGATGATCTGCGCGACCCCGAAGAACAGGATGAACGACAGCATTTCCGGATCACGGCTTTTCTGTAGCCGCGGCACCACCGCGTAGTACAACGGATAGCCGATGACGATAGCGCCGACAATCGCCAGCGGGATTCCGAACAGCGGGTTGAGGTGCAGCCGATCTACGAGCACCGAGGCCCCAAGGCCACCAAGCACGACGAACTGACCGTGCGCCAGGTTGATCATGCGCATCACGCCGAAGACCAGATTGAGGCCGACGGCGATCAGACTGAAGAAAATCCCGTACAGAATGCCCCCGATCAGAGCGTATTCGAATAGGCTCACCGCTTCCCCCTTTAATCCTTGTGATCGGAGCAGTGCCCGCCCGGCCGCACGGCAGCCGGACGGGCGCAACCCATCAGCTCTGCGGCGCAGGATAGATGAGCTTGCCTGTGGCCAGATGCTTCGGATAGACGACCACGATATGGTTCTTGCCGCCCTTGGGCACGATCTGAGCCACGGGGAACAGCTCACCGAGCTGCGCGCCGTGATCGTTCATCTTGAACTGCCCCAGCACCGTGCTCGTGTGCCCCGACATCCGCAGCAAGGCCTTGTCGAAATCGCCCTGGTTGAAGCGGGGCGACGTGCCCAGCATCTTCTGCATGATCAGTCCGGTGTTGTAGCCGGCCGCATCCAGAAAATTCGGTTCCGCATGCTCGGCCACCTTGAAGGCCGCAATGAACCCGGCGGTGTTCAAACCAAGATTCACATGATCGTACTTGACCAGCGGCGGAGTCGGATAAGTGTAGGTATAGGACAGCACTTTCTCGCCGACGTTCTTGGTGAGCAGGTTCAGCAACTGGCCGGGGAAGATGGTGAAAACCATCTTGAAATGCAGGCCACTGGAGGATAGCGCGTGCAGAAATGCGATGTCATTGTTCGGATAGCCGAATTCGATCACCGCATCCGGGCTGCGAGCGGCAATCGTATGCAGCATCACGGTGTAATTGGATTCATTGGTCGGCACGGCATGGAAATACACCGGGTCTATGCCACCCTTCGCGAGCACGCTTTTGAGTGTATTGGCCTGAGATGCGTCGAAGTCGTTCGACCCGTAGACCACCGCGATGCGCTTGATCTTGTGCTCGCGCAGGAACAGGCCCAGGCGTACCGGCCACACAGTGGACGAAGGGATGCTGACATCAGCGATATAGCGAGTCTTGTGGGTGAAGAAATTTGCCCCCGAACCGGTTGGGTCGATCAGAACCATGTGATGTTCGGCAGCCAAGGGGACGGCAACGGAGGTCAGCACCGACCCGAAATCGGCGACCAGAAGATCGACCTTGTCCTGGGTTATCAACTGGTTGTACAGAGTGGTCGCAGTCGACGTCGAGCTCTGGTCGTCATAGGCGACAATCTTCACCGGAATCTTCTTGTTGAAGGCCTGGACGAAGACGCCACCTTGTGCGTTGACCGACTTGGCCCAGAACTTCACCCCCTGATACTGGCCCTGCGAAGCGACCGCGAACGGACCGCTGCCGGCATAGAGCGTGCCGATCTTAATTACGGACGGGGGGGAAGATGCGTATGCCAGTGCGCTGGGGCCAAAAACCGCGAAGACGCCCAGTGCGATTCTTATGTATCGCCCTAACTGACTCATAAGTTCTCTCTCCTGTCTACCGTTCTAGTAATCCGCACCTTGAAGGCCCGAATTCGTTACACGCGGTGGACCCCATTCACCCGCCAAAGTTCCCCTCGCACAAATCATCGCGCACACGCCGACCCGCTTTGCTCCTCGACTCGAACCGCACTGACCGCACCACACACGGCATTTCCCTATAATTGCAGCTCACTTCGCAGAATTACGAATTTCCGGGCCCAAGCGACGGCGCGTCGCAGCACCGGCGCGCCGACCCCATCCTCGGCCCACACCTGACTCGCACCACCTACTGCGCGGCAGCACACCTGAGAGCGCGTCGCCGTCGCCATCAAAATCAAAGGAACGCAGAATGCGTACTGAAGGCAACGAAGACGCCGTCGACGAAACCACGACGGACACGTTCGTCCTCGAGGGTTCCCTGGTCGCCATCATGGCAGTCGCGTGCGGCATTGCAGTGGCCAACCTCTACTACGCGCAACCACTGCTCGACACCCTGGCGCACACCTTCGGAGTAAGCACCGGCACTGCCGGCCTGATCGTCACCCTGACCCAGCTCGGCTATGCGCTGGGCCTGGTAGTCCTCGTGCCTCTAGGCGATGTCCTCAACCGCCGCAGACTGATCGTCACCATCATGCTGGGCACGGCCGTCGCGCTCGCCGTCGCCGCCGAATCGCCGGACATCAGGGTCTTCCTCGCCGCCTCGCTGGCCGTGGGCACGACATCGGTGGTTGCCATGATCCTGGTGCCCTTCGCCGCCACTCTGGCACAGGACTACAACCGCGGCCGCGTGGTGGGGCAGGTCATGAGCGGCCTGCTGATGGGCATTCTGCTGGCGCGCACGGCATCCGGCTTTCTCGCCGATGCGGCCGGCTGGCGCGCCGTATTCTGGGCAGCCGCCGTGTTGATGCTGGCACAGGCTGGCGTGCTGTGGCGCATGCTGCCCGACGTGCACAGCCAGCGTCGGCTTTCCTATCCCGAATTGCTGGTATCGGTATTGCCTCTGTTGCGCGAGGAACCGGTACTGCGCAGGCGTATCGTCTACGGCGCGGCGATGTTCGCCACTTTCAGCGCGCTATGGACCTGCCTGCCCTTCCTGCTCAGCCGTCCGCCCTATGGATACAGCGACAGCCTGATCGGCGCCTTCGGCCTGATCGGCGCGGTCGGAGCACTCAGCGCCTCGGCGGCCGGACGCATGGCCGACCGCGGCTGGTCGCGCGCCACCACCGGCGCCTTCCTCGCCACCGTGCTGTTTTCCTTCTGGCTGATGGACGTCGGCAGCGAATCTTTGATCGCCATGATCATTGGCGTGGCGCTCATGGACCTGGGCATGCAGGGCACGCAGATCACCAACCAGAGCGAGATCTACCGTCTGCGCCCCGAGGCGCGCAGCCGCATCACCACCGCGTACATGACCAGCTTCTTCCTGGGCGGTGCCGTCGGCTCGTCGCTGTCGGCCTGGCTTTACCAGTTCTACGGCTGGCGCGGCGTGTGCGTGCTGTGCATGGGATTCGCGTTGGTCGCGCTGCTCTTCTGGCTTACCGAATGGCACAGCAAGCCGGCGAGCTAAGGGAGCCGAGGCGCTCAGTCGCGCTCGCGGAAATGTCGGATCTGACGACGCTGGCGTTTGTCCGGTCGGCGCGCCGGCACCGGCTCGGCCTCGCGCTGCAAACGGCGCTGCTCGCGCAGGTCCTCGCGTGCGCGTCGACTGGCCTCGCTCTCGGCATAAAGCTTCTGCGCCTCGGCGGCAGGGCGGCGTTGCGCCGCCAGGCCGAGCACTTCGACCTCGTAGCGCTCCGTACCACGCTGAATGGTCAGCTCGTCACCGGAGCGCAGCAAGCGCGACGGCTTTACCCGGGCGCCGTTCAGATGTACCTTGCCGCCGTTGACCGCCTGCGTGGCGAGGCTGCGGGTCTTGAAAAACCGCGCCGCCCACAACCACTTGTCGAGCCGCATTCCGGCCTCCGCATCGACCGCCGTCATGCGCGCCTCCCGATCGCGGACACGATATACCCGGAGATACTCATGCGCCTGGAACTGATCAGTTTCAAACTCTGTCCTTTCGTTCAGCGCAGCGTGATCACGCTGCTGCACAAAAACGCGCCCTTCGACATCACCTACATCGAACTCGCCGAACCGCCGGCCTGGTTTCTGGAAATCTCGCCCTTCGGCAAGGTTCCTGCGCTGCGCGTGGACGACGACACCGTACTGTTCGAGTCGGCGATCATCAACGAATTCATCGACGACGTCACGCCCGACTCGCTGAGCCCCGAGGATCCGCTGCTACGCGCCAGGAACCGCGGCTGGATCCAGTTCGGCGAACAATGCATCGTCGACCAGTACCAGCTCACCACCGCCAAGGACGAGGAAACCTGGGACGAAGTTCTGGAGCGCGCGCATCGCAACCTCGCCAAGGTCGAAGCCATACTCGGCGACGGCCCCTACTTCAACGGCGCCGAGCTGTCACTGGTGGACGCCGCCTACGCGCCGCTATTCATGCGCTACGCTTTGCTGCGCGAACATGCCGACCTCATGCCGGCGGAGGACTTCCCGCGCCTACGCGCCTGGTCCGACGCCCTGCTCGCGCTGCCGGAGGTACACAAATCGGTGGTCGACGACTTTCCCGAACTGTTCGCGGACTATCTGCGCGAACACGGCGACTATGCGGCGAGCATCCTGGCACCGGCGACAAGCGCCTGACGTCCATACGAAAACTCTAGAACTCAGTGCCATCCAGCGCCGCCGCCAGCGCGGCGGCGCTTAGAAACGCCCCCTCGACACGCGGCGCCACACACCAGTCGCCGCAGGCATACAGCTTCAGCTCCTCGTCGGCCAGAAACGGATCGCCCAGCGGGTTGATCGGCTCGGCGGCATCCCAGAAACGCGCCAGCGACACCGCCGCGCGCACGTCCACGCCCAAGGCCGTGGCAAAAGCCTGCGACAAGGCCTCGATCACGACGCCTTCCTGCGCGTTCGCATGCGCTTCGCTCCATTCCGGATTGGCCAGCAGCACCCAGGCCTCGCGCGCCACACGCCCGGGTTTGGCGCTGTTGCGCCCGCACCAGGCCAAGGCCCCTCCTTCGACGTGCGCCGAATCAAAAGGTGCCGCCAGGGCATCGTCGAAGCCCAGCATCGCCACCCAGCGCGGACGCATCGTCACCGCCCGAGCCCGCTGCGCCAACTCCGGCGCGTGCGCCTCCAGCAGCCGCGCAGCATCGGCCGGCGGCGTGGCGCAAATCACTTCGGAAAACGGGCCATGGCGCTGCTGCATCGCGTCGATCAGCCACCAGCCGTCCGCCTCGCGCGACAGTTGTGTCACATCCACGCCGGTCCTCAGCTCGAGGAGCGACGCCAGCTTTCCCGCCAGCGCCGCCATGCTCGGCACGCCGACGTACCGCGTCGCTCCCGGATCGCGCGTGAGCAGATTGCCGTTGTCGAGTTCGACCGCCCAGCCTTCCCAACGCGCGAGAAAGTCTTCCATCAGCCAATCGCGCAGACGCTCGCGAAACTCCGGCGCCATCGCCATGAAATACGGTGCGCCGCAATCGAACTCGAAACCACCGCCGCGGCAGGCCGCCAGACGCCCGCCCGGATGCAACTCGCGCTCGAACAGCTCGACCTCGCGCGAAGCACTCAAATCCAGGGCGCAGACCACTCCGGCCAAACCCGCGCCCACGACCGCCGTACGTCTACTCATCGATCCATCTCCCGGTCAACGCGGCCAGTCAACGATATGCTCTTCGATATCATCCGCCGCATCCGTTTCGCTCACGCAGCGTCCTCGCGCCGACACCCCGGCGCGGTGCACGCTGTTCGGGTCGCCGGTCAGCAACGGATGCCATTCGGGCAGCTCGCGCTCCTCGGCAAGCAACCGGTAGGCACAGGTCGACGGCAGCCAGGCGAACTTGCGCACATCCTCGGCGCGCAGGGAAATGCAGTCCGGCACGCGCTGGAAGCGCTGCGCGTAATCGCTGCAGCGGCAGGTATCCCGATCGAGCAGGCGGCAGGCCAGATTGGTGAAATACAGCTCACCGCTGTCCTCGTCCTCGAGTTTGTGCAGGCAGCAGCGCCCACAACCGTCGCACAACGACTCCCATTCCTCGCGCGTCATCTCGCTCAAGGTCTTGCGTCGCCAGAAAGCATCCATCAATCCTACTCCGCCTGTTCTTCGATCCGCTTGCGCAGCCGTCCGAAATCGGCCGGTGCCGTGTAGTGCAGCACCGCCGCGCCGCGCGTACCACGCAACATGACCAACCCCCGCCCAGGATACAGCCAGTAGCTCCCGCCGCCACGCAAACGCACGCGCTGCGCCGGCTTGCCGAACGAACCCAGCACCAGCTCGTCGGTATAGCGAACGCCGGGTGCGTAAACCAGCTCCGCGATCGGCAGGCCGAAGGCCGCCGCGGTGTCGGCCTCGGTCAACGCCAGGCGATACGCGCCGCTGGGCATCGGCTTGCGCCCCACCGCATGTCGTTCAAACGCCGCCAGCTGCGCCGGCGAGGCTCTCAGCACCACATCCAGCTTCGCCTCGAACAGTCCCAGAGAAACATTGCCGAAATAGACCTCGAGACTACGTCGCCCTCCGCTGGAAACGAACAGGGCAATCCGCGGAAACGTCTTGAGGCGCCGGCTCAGCTCGCGTGCCGTGGTCTGCCCCAGCGTAACGCCGAACACTTTCGAACCGCCGTCGGGCAGAATCTCCACCTTCCACGGCAGATCGCGCGCCGCCGGGCGCTGGCCGTGCAACAACCAAACGGACGCCCCCAACGCCGCCACCAGCAAGCCCAGCACGATCAACAGACTGCTGCGCAGCATTCAGTCCTTCCCCAGCATCCGACCCCGCGGCGATTGTAGCAAGCGCCCGTCGCGAACCACGGCTGTCTGGATTGCCCCGCGCAAACCGGTACACTGCGTTCTCGAGATTTCCGCCACCCAACCTTTCGGAGCCCCGACATGCTGCCGGAGTACACCCCCGACACCAGTTTGTGTGAACGCTTCCAGGAATTCCATGACCGCAATCACTGGGTCTTCTACGTGCCTCGCACCGGCAGCGAAGACGAGGAAGCCAGGGCTTACGGCCTGCTGTTCGAGATTCTGCGCAAGCAAACCGCCATCATGATGATCACCCCCGCCGACCCCGAGCGCTACGAGCCGGTCTACCGCGAAGCCATCAAGTACAGCCTGCCCACGATACGCCACAGCCGCCTGTTCACCTCCAAGGTACCCAAGAACAACCGCGTCTATTTCATCGAGGAAGCCGAGCCGGTGCGCGATTTCTACGCCTGCGCCGGACTCGTCGTCCCCGGCGGCACGCTGGGCGCGGACAGCACGACCACTCCCGATCTGGTCACCCCTATCCTCGCCGGCAAACCGGTGCTGGTCGGCCCGCACCGTCAGGATCCGACCGTCAAGGCCGCCGTCGAGGCCGGCGTGGTCCGCGCCGCCGACGACGTCGAAGGATTGGCCGAAGCTGCGCGCGAACTGCTGGGCGATCCCGAAGCCGCCTCCGAACTCGCCACGAAGGCCCAAGCCTGGCTGGAACAGCGCGGAGGCTGAGCGGCGTGCCGCACGACCCTCAGCCGGAAGCGGAACTGGACGCGCTGCGCAATAGCTGCCGCTCGCTGATCCTCGCCACGACGGACACCGCCGGCACACCGCAGGCCAGTCCCGCGCCTTTCGTCCGCGACGCCCAGAATCGCTATCACGTGTTCGTCAGCAGCCTGTCGCCGCACACCGCCCACCTCGCATCGGGACGCCCCATCGGCATCCTGCTGGTGGAGGACGAATCCGACGCGTTGCAGATCTTCGCCCGCCGCCGACTCAGCCACACGTGTGCGGTGGAGGAGATCGAGCGCGGCACGGCCGACTGGGACGCTTGTCTGGTCCGGTTTGGCGAACGTTTCGGTGCCGTGATCGACCTGCTTCGCAACCTGCCGGATTTCCGCTTGTTTCGGTTGATGCCGAAGGCGGGGCGTTTCGTGCGTGGGTTTGGGCAGGCTTATCGGATAGTTGATGGGAGTTTGCAGGCTATCGGGCCGAGGGATGAAGGTGGTGGTTGAGGCTCGGTTTGGGTTGGCTGTCGGGGTTCGTTTTTGGCGTTAGCCAGTGCGCAGAGCCGCAGGTTCATCGTTAGGCTAGTAAGGCCGGTTTCGGGCACGATCCGAGATGTGTGGCTTCTGTTCGCCATGCAGTGAAACCTGCTCTCAATTGTTGGCGCTGAGGCCCTTTCGGGCGCGAATCAGCGTTTGGAGTTCAGATCAATCGAGGTGACGCGCCCAAGCAGGATCAATACTGGAAACGCTGATTCGCGCCCGAAAAACAGCCTCATACTCACAGCACCCCGCCCCGCTTGATCGCCAGATACTGATTCACCAAAGCCACCGGCAGCTCACCGGGCGCCACATCCAACACCCGGGCACCGTGATAGCTGAGCCGCTCATGGCTTTGGCGGCGCCGCATCAGGTATTCCTCCGCCGCGTGAAAACGCAGCGCCTGCTCCAGCGAGGCGACCGGACTCACGCCCAACTCGTCCAACAACGTCTCACGCAGATCGGCCACGACCACCAGATGTCGGCTGCGCATCGCCCGCACCGCCGCTTCCAGATCAGCATGGTCCTCGTCGCGAGTGTTGGTCAACACCACGATCAACGCGCGCCGTCGCTGCAGCGCCATCAACTCGCCGGCCGCCACCCGGTAGTCGGCAACGTCGGTAGTCGAACGAAGGTCATAGGTGGCGTTGAGCAATCCGGTCACCACATGCGGCCCCTTGCGGGGCGCAAACCAGCGCCGCACTCCGCCAAAGGCCATGAAACCAACCGCGTCCCCCTGGCGCAGCGATACGTAGGCCAGCAGCAGCATCGCGTTCAGCGCCTCGTCCAGGTGGACCCGTTCGGCGTCCGCATGGTGCATGCGTCGCCCGCAATCGACCAGAAACAGTATCTGCTGGTCGCGTTCGTCCTGGTATTCGCGTGAAATCAGCTTGCGATAGCGCGACGTCGCCTTCCAGTCGATCTTGTGCAGCGAGTCGCCCGGATAGTACTCGCGCAGCTGGTGGAACTCGTTGCCCTCTCCGCGCCGCTGCCGGCGCCGCACGCCTATCTCAGCCAAACGGTTGTCGGTACCCAGCAGCGTGTAGTTGGCGATCTCGGCGAAATTCGGATAGACGCGCAGCTCGCGGGCCTCGCCGGCACGGCGCCGCTCCCGCCACAGCCCCCACGGCGAGAAGACGCGGATATCCGTTCCCAAGAGTTGGAAAGCGCCACGTGTGGGCGGCTTGAGCTGGTAGCGGATGTCCACTTCCTGCCCGGATTCCAGGCGCGCACTCAGCGGCATGCCGCGCACCTCGAATTCAGGCGGATGCAGGTCGTGCAGATCGAAGCCGATCGGCTGCGATCCGTCGTTGCGTACGCTCAGGCCAACCGTAGACCAGACCGCCACCGGCAGGTTGCGCGCTATGCCCCGTACGATCTGCGGCGTGGGCAACGCTCTCAGGCGCCACCAGTCGGCGAACGCCACGGCTCCCAGCAACACAGCCACCACCTGCCACAGGATCAGCCCGTCACGCCACCACGCGCCGGCCACGCCCAGCGCCGTCCATGCCAGCGTTGCCTGGATCAGCCGCGGGCCGGGGGCGAATCTCACCGGCGCGGCACCTCGACACTGGCGAGCAGGTCCTTGAGCACGTCGTCGGCGCGGTAGCCTTCGATCTCCAGATCGGCCCCGAGCTTGATGCGATGGCGCAACACCGCCGGAGCGATCTGCTTGACGTCGTCGGGAGTCACGAAATGATTGCCGTCGGACAGGGCCTGGGCGCGCGCGCAGCGCAGCAGCGCGATGCCGGCGCGCGGGCCGGCGCCGGTCTCTATGCCCTGCCAGTTGCGGCTGCGGCGCACGATGTCGATGAGATACCCGAGGATGGCCTCGTCCACCTCGACGCGGGCCGCCGCCTGCTGAATCGCCACCACGTCCTCGGGCGTGATCACCTCGGAAATCGCCGAAACGTCGAGCTGGTTGCCCACCGCATCGGTCGTCACCTGGCGCACCAGCTGCCGTTCCTCCTCCTCGCTGGGATAGGCAATGCGCACGTTGAGCAGAAAGCGGTCGAGTTGCGCCTGCGGCAGGGGGTAGGTTCCTTCCTGCTCCACCGGGTTCTGCGTCGCCATGACCAGGAACGGCTGCTTCAGCTCCAGCGCACTGCCCTCGATGGTCACCTGTTCCTCCTGCATGGCTTCCAGCAGGGCCGCCTGCGTCTTGGCCGGCGCGCGGTTGATCTCGTCGCCGAGCAGGAAGTTGCAGAATATCGGCCCGCGGCGCATGCGGAACGTCTCGCTCTTCATGTCGAACAGGACGTGCCCGGTGATGTCGCTGGGCATCAGATCCGGGGTGAACTGCACCCGCGAGTACTTGCCCCCCACCGCCTTGGCGAGGCTGCGCACCAGCAGCGTCTTGCCCAGTCCCGGCAAGCCCTCCACCAGGACGTGGCCGCCCGCCACCAGCGCGACGATGATCTCCCTGATCACCTGGCGCTGGCCGATCATGGTGCGGCCGATCATCGCTTCCAGTTCGCGAACGCGCTCACCGGCTGCGGTCAGGGTCTGTCGTGCTTCACTCTCGGCATCCATCGTTTGATCCTTGGGCTCGTTCTACAAAGCCATCTCCAGAACCTGAAGATGGCGGGTCAGTTCGACGAACTCGCGTTCCCCGCGGTATTCACCGTACAGCGCCTCGTCCACCACATCCGGCGCGAGTCCGGTACGGTCGGCGATCCAGGCGCAGCGCTGCTCGCGGGTCATCGCGCGCAGCGCGTAGTGCTTGTGCAGCCACTGCTGTTCCAGCCGCCGCTGATGGGCGCTGAACAAGCGCTGCGCCTTGTCCAGGCGCCACAGGTAGTTGGCCCCCGCCTCGAGGTGCTCGCCGAGGTCGCGCCGCGGCCGCTGCGCAGGCGGCAGCAACGGTCCCAGCCGGCCACCCAGCGACCACAGCCATAGAAAAATCAGCAACGCCGCCGCGACGACGGCGGCCGGCGCACGCTGCCAGATCAGCGTCGCTAGCGAAGGCATTTTCACGTCGCGGACGAACCAGACGTGGGGATGGCGCGGCAAATCCAGCAACAACGCCAAGGCCAGGGCGTGGTCGTGTCTGCCGATCTGGCGGTTGGTGATAAAGCCGATGTCGCTCAGCACCGTGACCACGCCCTTGCCCAGGCGGTATTGCAGCAGGCCGTAGCCCTTTTCCCAGCGCACCGCCGCCGTCGCCTTGCCGCTGCGGTCTTCCAGATAGCGGAGAGGGCTGAGATGCACGTGCACCGCCTGTGGGTAGTCGGCGAAGTGCATCGCGACGGTCTCCGGCGGCTTGTGTTTCGAATCGTAGCGGGCCAGCTTCAGGCGCACCCCCAGGGCCGCCAGAAACCCCTTGGACCGCACCCCGCGCCGTACCAGCAGCGAGCTGTTCGCCACCACCACCAGCCTGCCGCCCGCGGTGACCCAGTTCCGAAACGCCTGCTGCCGGCGCGGGTCCAGCACGTTCCCGAAGCGATCGATGACGAGCACGCCGTCTGGCGGCGGCAGCTTGCGCCACAGGCCCGTCCCGCCAATGCTGCCGGACTGTCCACCGAGCCGCCTGATCAGACGTTCGGCCGCCAGGAACGGATCGCGCAAAGCCGCCTCGCCGTAGCCGCCGCGTACCGTGCGGGAAGCGAGTACGAAATTGTTGTTGAACCAATACACGCCTCCCGCCGCGCCAACTGCGAGAACGACGGCGATCAGCAGCCACACCAGGCCCTTACGCATCGCCTTCGCTCCGGTAGCGCTTGCCCCAGTCGTCCGCCAACGCGGCGATATCGGCAGCGTCAGGTGGTGCGTGGGCGTAGGCGCAGCGTGTCCACATATCGGTCAAGCGTCCGAACAGGGCCGCCTCGCTCGCGGGACGCTGTTCGCCCACCAGCCTCCGGCATTCACCCTCGGTAGCACTCTCCGGAATGTGCATTCGGCAATCGTTCACCAGATGCGCCAGAGTGGCCCGGTAGAGCAGGCTGAGAGCGTCCCGCGACGATTCGCGCTCGAGCAGCCCGCGCACGGCTCCCGCCACGTCCGCCGGCAGGGAATCGGGCGTTATCGGCATGCCGAACAGCGTGGTCGCGACGGCCGACACGCCTGCCCGGCGGCGGCGCGGAAACCGCCCGCCGTGGCGCAGCGTATACACCAGCAGCCATCCCAGAGCCAGGGCAGCCGTCGCCATCAGCAGGTATTTCAGCAGATCGGCCACGTAAGCAACCCACTCGAACACGCTGAGCGCCTTGCCTGCATCCGTCTTGGGCCCTGGGCCGACGCGTTTCCAGTAGTGTTCCACCTTCTCCCTGCCGAAGACGGGCGCCGCCAGCACCTTCGTGACGGCGCGGCGTACCTGCAGCCCGTAAGTCGGCTCGGATATGGCGCCGAACACCTCGCCACCGCTCGCCTGCTGCGCCGCATGAGCGCCACGCACCGGCATCAGCGTCAGTGCCAGCACCGCGCAGCAGACCAGCGCCACCGCGCTGCCGCCCCGAAAGCGCGGCGCCATGCGGCGGAACGGCAGCTCCAGGTCCCAGGCCTCCAACTGCGAACGCCGATTGAGGTAGAGGGAAAAACCGCCGGCCACGTAGAACGGTGCGATCAGCGACATCGCCAGCAGCCAGAAACCGTTGGCGAGCCAGGTCAGCGCAGGCTGGACGCCGCTGTAGGGCGTCCACAACGCCGAACGCAAGGACTCCGGCAACAGGGAGGTCAGCAGCAACACCGCTCCCAGTGCCAGGATGCCCTCGAAGTTGGAACACACGACGGTCAGCCAGAACGCGGCCGAACCTCCGCCCCCGAGCACACCAGCCCGCTTGCGCCGCTCGGCCCCGCGCAGCCCTTCCAGCTGCGCCACCGGCAGGAACAGCGACCGCCTGCCGCCCAAGCGCCACAGCGTGAGATTGTGCAGTAGACGCGGCAGCAGCACCTTGCGCCATTCGCCGGCCAGTTCGCGCACGGACAGGGATTCGCCGAACAGGCGGCGGCTGAGCCAATACAGCAGGGCCGGTTCGTACAGCGGCTTGAACCACCAGACCGCAACCGCGGCCCAACCCGGCGAACCGTGGAACACCAGCAACGCGAGGCCGGCGACCGGCAGCGCGGTAAGCCACCACAGCCCCCAGAGAGGCAGGAACCAGTGGCGAGCGATAACGAATCCAAGATCGAGCCCTTCCCAGGGCGTGCGACTGCGCACGTTGACCGCCAGGCGTTCAAGCTCCATCTTGATCGCGCCCCGCCAACGACAGGTACAGGATGACCGCCAGCCACAGCAGCGCCGCCGCCGCGAACTTTACCGGCGGAGCGATGGCGCCGTCGCCCGACCAGAACGCCTCGATGCAGGCCGCCACCAGCAGCATCAGCGCCGCCCCCATGACCAGCTTAACGGCTTCGTGCGCCTCGGCGCGCAGGGCCTCGGCGCGGCTGCGGCGGCCGGGCGCCAGCAGCGCCCTGGCCAGCATCAGTCCGGCCGTGCCGCTGATGCAGATCGCCGTTAGCTCGAATGCGCTGTGTCCCGCCACGAACGGCCAGAAAGTACCGAGAAATCCCAGCTGTGTCAGGTGCCCGGCCACGGAGCCGATGGTGACGCCGTTGAACAGCAGGAGCAGCAACGGTCCGAGACCGAAGACGATGCCGCTGGCGAACGTGCGGAACCCGATCCCGATGTTGTTCCAGACGTAGTAGCCGAACATCTGGACGTCGGTACTCGATTCGCGCGCCTGGCTGCGCCCCAGCTTGCTGTTGGCCGGATCGTACATGTACTCCATCCGGCTCACCTGCTTGGAACTCATGACGGTATAGATGAAGTCGCCGTCGTGATAGCACAGCCCGCCCATCACCACGGCCGGCAGATAGAACAGCGCCGAAGCCAGCCAGAACAGGCGGGCGTTGCGCCGCAGCGTACGCGGGAATTCACTGCGCACGAAGCGCACGGCACGCCACCACCACAGGCTCTTGCGGCGATAGAGCTGACGGTGTCCGCGCAGGGTCAGGCCGTGCAGCTCGTCCACCAGCGCGCTGCTGTAGCTGCGGTGCCTGGCCAGAGCGTAGTCCGCGCACACCTGCCGATACAGCTCAGGGAGTTGCTCCAAAGGAGCAGCCTCGCGCCGGCGCGAAGGTTTTTCCAACTGATCGAGAAGCCGGCGCAACAACTCCCAGGCCGGACGGCGCCCTTGCACGAACTGCTCCTGCTTCATCGCCCTCGCGCCAGCCAGTTGGCGTAGCTGTGCGCCCGTTGCACGGCCCGCGTGCCGTGCTCTCCGGTCAGCAGCTCGGCCAGTTCCTCCACCCGTGCCGAGGCCAGGGTACCGCTGCGTTCGGCGAAATCCAGCAACGCGCGCTGCTCGTCCGTGGACACGCCCGCCGGCAGAGGCCGAGGGTCAACGATCGGCAGGGCCGCGGCCTGCTGGGCCCGGTCCGCATAGATCACCAGGGTTCCCGCAGCCAGATCACCGAGGCGCTTGAAACGGCGATTGATCAGCACGCAGGCCAGACCCGTGGCATACAGGGCCGGAAAGAAGTCGACCACCCGCAACAGATTGCGGATCAGCGAAGCCGGCACACCCACCGGCGTACCGTTATCGTGTACCACCAGCAGACCGAGCACTCTCTTGCCCGGAGTCGCTCCGCGGCTGACCTCGAAATAGACCGGATACAGCCATTCCATCAGGAACAGCATCACCAGAAACAGGCCGACGCCGAACCCGGCCAGCCGGGCAATCGCCAGCGACAGCCCTGCCAACACTGCATAGCGAATCACCCCGTCGATGAGCCAGGCCAGCGCGCGCGGCACCGGCCCGGCGGTTCTCAGACCGAGATCGACGCCTTCCGGCGTCTCGAAGGCGTATACGGTATCGAGTGGCGTTGCCGACAAGACGGGTTCAGTGGGCCAGCCCGGGAATCACGACGGCGGCGACGATGCCGCCGACAAGCGCCAACACCATGAAACCGATATTGATATAAGCGAGAACCCTCTCCCAGCCGCGGGTGAGGCGCGGCGATCCGAAACGGTTACCTCCCTCGGAACCGGCTTTCAGCACCAGGAACAATCCGAAAACGACGTTGGCTAGAGGTACCACAATCAGCAGTAACCACCAACCAGACGCATTGCAATCGTGCAGCCGGCGAATTGCAATGAGCGCGAAAAACACGAATGCCACCAGCTCCAGCGGCAGCAGCAACGCCATGCCCGCCCCCGGCACCCCATTCGCGCCGGACGTGAACATCGACGCACCGAAGATGGCCACACCAAGCACCGCCATCACTGCGTACATGGCGATGCCGACCAGGAAAATCCAGGCAAGATAGCTGAGCCGCCCGAAACGCCCCTTGGGCGAGAGCGGGTTGGTCTGGTCGTAGGTTCCGTCATCGATCATGCTGGAAACGTCGACAGACGGCGCGCGATACGGATTGCTCTGCTCCATTATCAAATACCCCTTGCGGTTTTTCTTGGCTCTTATCGGCGGCAAGGCACGCAAAACCATACGCAGGACGTTGCCACCGCCCACACACAAATAAGCACAAAATAGACAAGGACTTCAAGCTCTTCGGCCGATGCCGTTCCCGCGCCTCGCATCGAACATCTAGCGGGACTCCGGCGCAGAGGCTGCTCCGCTGGATCAAGCCCACCTTGCACAAAGCCGGCCCTGCCGGAGCCCGATTTCCAAACGCCCTTCTATTGGCCGCTGTCGCCCAGACACGAGGGCATCCTGCCACCGTTTTTCTGCATCATTTCCCTGCCGAGTTTGCGCTGGAACCGATGCAACTCATCCTTGTGCTTGTGGTAAAAGGCCTTGTTCGACGCACTCAACACGGCGCCGGGTCCATCGCCCTGTCCTGCCATTGACGGATAGCGCGAGACCATCTCCTGCATTGCAGCCGCCATCAGAACCGATATCCCGAGTATTGTCTCGCGCGCGGTCAAGCCCACCTTTTTCAACTCGGCATGCACACCGGGCTGCGCATCGAACGCCTTGATGGTCTGTTCGAGCGACGACGATGCATTATCCGCCTTCCCGAAGGCGACCAGAGGCGACAACTGGCACGGGCGCTTAGCTGCCGCTTCCTCGTAGGCCTGCCATTTGCGTATGAACTCCGGCGTCAGCTTGAAGCCTTTGAGCGCGGCCATGTCGCCGGCTTCCGAAGCGCTGGCCGTATTGACTGCCGCGCTCACCAGCACGGCGAGTACCAGTACCGATAAACCGGCGCCGAAAACACGTGAAATTCGCTGCATCATGTTCCCTCCCCAGAGTTTCAAGAAACGATTGAACAAAGCACGTCAGTTTTCGTCCCAATCGGGGGAATAGGCCGGTGCGACGCATGCCCACCCCGTTTCCCCCTGCGTGCAATAATGCGGCATCGATACCAACCGAGCCTGCGGCACGTCGACCGCTCCCGAGCGTGCCTGCGATCCCGACCCCCGTGTCCACGCGATGTGCACCACGGCCCGCCCCTCCGATTGTCCGGGACGCGCCGTGATCCGCCAATCGTCGACCGCGGGATTACCCTGCCCGGACACGTGGCGGCTGCGCAAGCTCAGCACGCCGCGTTGCCACGCCATGCTGCGGCCTTCGTTCGAAAACGCCAGAGCCGTCTTCGTATCGACCGTCATTAGAAACGGCATGAGACCAAGCGGCACCGGCTGCGGCGCAGCGTCGAGACTGCCGTTCAGGCGGTAATGCGCCAGGATTCGATCCGGCGCACCGACATCGGTATCCAACAGCAGGCAGCGGTGCCCAGCGTCGATGCAGTCGCCCGCCGTCACGCCCGGCGTATTTGCATCGACACGCAGCGTCACCCCCCCATAAGGCCGATGTTCGACATGATGCGCCCGCTCCGGCCAGAAAACGAAACTGAGTCCACTGTCATTCTCCTCGGGCGTATCGGCATAGACCTTGATCCGCCCGCCGTCCGTCCGCACTACGCCCAGCGGCCCCTGAGCGATCCAGGCCGGCATGTTGTCCAGCCGCGGCTGCGAGTTGAACAACAGGTAGACCGGCTCAGGCGCCGCCTGCCCTTGTCCGTCCGGCGCACTGAACTGGGTACGGTAGCGAACCGTGGGCGCCACTGCCGTCGCCGCCGGGCCGCCCGCCCGTAGGCGGCAGCTATCGCTGAAGCCCACTTCAACGGTGGGTAGCCGGTGCTGCGTCTTCATTTCCCGCGCACCGCCTCCGTTGTCGATCAAACCGAGGGTACCGCCGCCCGGGCAGGCCATCAACTGCGGAGGTTTGCGCGAACCAGTCCCGCCGAGGCCCTCCGATACCGCCTGGAACGGTGCCCGGCGAGCGGCTAGCGGCCACGCCCACTTAACCGTGCCGTGCCAATAGCGCACCGTGGCATCCAGCGCCAGAACCGACTGCAAGGCAACGGTCGTCATGGCCGTCGCCATCTGCGCATCACTGAGGCGGAGCTTGCCGGAACCGGCCGCCAACTCCTGCCGATAGGCGTGGATGCAGCCGGTCCGGCGTATGCCGCGAGGCGTGCTCTGACACAGCTGTTCCGCCTTAAATTCGAGCCGGTCGGAAAGCGAAGGCGTCGCGGCAGCGTCCGACGCCCCGGCCTTGCGCGCATGCGCAATCACACTGCGCAACACCTCTGCGCGAGCGCCGCCCGTCTTGAGGATACGTCCGTCCCGACTACGAAGAATAAACATCGGCGTATATCCACCCCACCCCTTCCATGCCTGGAACAAGGTCTGGTTGGCCGGCGGCAGCGTCCACTGGCGACCGGCGGGAAGCCGATATCCCCCATGTTTCGCCTGCTCGTCGTACTGTCCGAGATCCTGATCGAGACTCGCGGCGGGATCACTTGACGACAGCATGGCCCCTGCCATGGCGGCGCTATCGGCACGCATGTAGGCGACAGGGACCCAGCGCACGGGGATACCCGGATAATCGCTGCGCATGCGGCGATACACCCGCGCGTCATAAGGGTTGTTGGGATCGAACACCACCTGTATCGAAGGCTCCGCATGCGAACTGCCGTCGATCACGATGCCCCCGGCATTCGCCAGCGTCGTCCATGCCGATTCGGAGAGTACGCCGAAATGCACCTTGGACACGGGGCGTGAATCGGCATCGCGCTGCCCGCTCTGATCCGCGGACCGCTTCATGCTGACCGTATCGCCGCAACGCAAGGAACCGTTCAACACCAGCGTTTTCTGGTGAGCGAAATCGGCATTGACCAGCTTCGCGTCGTGGAACGTCACAGTCCAATGCCCGTTCGAACGTGCAGAGGACACGCCCTGCCCTGTTCCAAGGTGCATGAACTGGTTTTCCGCCGTCACATGCGCCTGATCCAGTTGAAAAATGATCGCCCCCTCGGTATATGCCAGATAGGGGCCGCTGTCCCGCGAAGCGCTGTCGCTCTGATGCGGCGCCATCAGCGTCTGCAGTTTGTCGCCGATGAAGCTGCAATCCGCCGAGGCGAAATGCGCCGCTCCGTGCTGTGCACCGCTATAGCGCAGCACGCCGACCTCGTCCGCATATGCCGGCATACCGAACATCGGAACGACGCTCAGAGAAGCGAGCATCTGAAAAACGCGCAATAACGAATGCGTCCGTAATCGTCCGTTCATTCCCCAACCCCTTTGGATAAGCCACATCCCGCCCGTGCTGCATCGTACACCACAGACAAAACTCGCAGGAGGACACTACCCCGGGTCAGACGACACGCGCCGATATTATTCTTACGGTCCCCCAATCCTTTATCGATTCGGCAACTATTTAGTTGCCGAATCGATAGTACGACTCTCCTGGCAGGAAAAAGTTCGGCCAAGAAGCAGGCTTCAAAGCGGTGCACGCGCCTCCCGGCGACGCGGCAGCCGTATTTCCGTCATGCCCATGGCAAGCACGATGAGTCCCGCCCCCAACAGCTGCGCCGCATTCATCAGGCGACCATCGAACAGGTAATCGAACAGACCGGCGAACACCGGCTCCATGATGAAGATCAGCGCCACCTGTGTGGGCCCCACCCGACGCTGCATACCCGTCTGCACCAGATAGGCATACGCGGTGGCGAGCACGCCACAGACCACAACACCGACGTAGACCTTGGGATCGGCCAGCACGCTCGCCTGCACTGCGAGATCACCGTATAGGCCAGCCGAAAACGCCAGGCTGAGCAGCAACACCACTGACAGCTGCACCAACGTCAGCACCCCCACGCTGACCTCCGTATGCTTGACGAAACGATCCGTCACCACGATGTGCAGACCGAAAAACAGCGCACAGACCAACACGTATGCATCACCCACCACTACCCCGCCAACGCCGCCGGTCAGCGAGAGCAGGAACAACCCCAATAGGGACACGCCGGCTGCAACAGCCTCGATACGACGCACCCGTATGCCGAGCAGGAAATGACTGAAGAACGGCACCAGCACCACCGACAGACCGGTGATGAACCCGGCCTTGCCCGGCGTCGTGCTCTGCAATCCGATGGTCTGGGTGATGAAGCCGCCGAACAGCAGAGTGCCGAGCACCACGCCGTAGCGCAGGTGGCGGACCAAGCCGGCGGTCCGCAGCCCGCCGCGCATGGCCACCACCAGACCGACCAGCGCCGCGCCCAAAGCGAACCGAGCCGCGTTGAACATATAGGGGTTGGTAACGCTGACCGCATCGGCCACAACCACGAAGGTCAGTCCCCAAACCGCCGACACCGAAAGCAGCGCCAGACGCGCGCCGGTCTGCCCGCCGTTATGCATGAATCGTCCCTTTAACCCTTGTTGCTGGAAGTCAGCGATTATGCCGGGAAAATCGCCGCGGCGTGCTGGCCGATCCGGCTGTAAAGCGTCATCGGACCGAGAGCAGCCCAGTCTCCACCTCCGGCAAGGCGCGCGACTGCAGGCGCTCCCTCTCCCCGGTTCTTCGCACGACACGGTCCGAATGTAGACCGCAGGCACTAGACGACTGGTCTATTTCTGTTATGATGCATCGCATGAATGCCGTGAGCCAAACCACAGACGTCAGGCTGCACATCCTAGAAACCGCACAGCTTCTGATGAGCCAGCGCGGCTTCACCGCGGTCGGGCTGAACGAAATCCTGAAAGCGGCCGACGTTCCCAAGGGTTCGTTCTATCACTACTTCGAGTCCAAGGAAGCATTCGGCAGAGCCCTGCTCGAGCACTACTTCTCCGTCTATATGGAACACCTCGACGGCATCCTCGACGCACCGAACGGCTCGGCCGCCGAACGCCTGATGAACTACTGGAAGCACTGGCTGCAGACGCAGACCAGTTGCGATCCGGAAGGCAAATGCTTGGCCGTGAAGCTCGGCGCCGAGGTGTCCGATCTGTCCGACGCCATGCGTACCGTGTTGCAGCAGGGTACCCAAACGATCGTCGAACGCCTGGCGGCCTGTATCGGCCACGGCCTGCAGGACGGCTCGCTTACCATGGACGGCGATCCCCGGCAGACTGCCGAAACGCTCTATCAACTGTGGCTGGGCGCCAGCCTGCTGGCCAAGATCACCCGCGACCGCGAGCCGCTGGTTTCGGCGTTGGCCGCCACGCAGCACCTGCTTCACCTCGATACCGCCCAGACCTGAAACCCGCCGGCATCGCCTTGGTTCTCCGCAAGCGAGAGGCATTCATACACCCTCAAACTAGACGACTGGTCTATTTCAAAGGAAATATCATGTTCGATTTCGAATTTCACAATCCCACCAAAATCGTCTTCGGCAGGCAGACCGTCGCCCGCCTGGACACCCTGGTTCCCGCCAATGCTCGGGTGCTGGTGCTCTACGGCGGCGGCAGCGCACAGAAGAACGGCACGCTCGACGAAGTCCTCGGCGCACTGGGGTCGCGCGAAATCCAGCAGTTCGGCGGTATCGAAGCCAATCCGACTTACGAAACGCTGATGCGCGCGGTCGAACTCATCCGCGAGCAGAAACTCGACTTCCTGCTCGCGGTGGGCGGCGGCTCGGTAATCGACGGCACCAAATTCGTCGCCGCCGCCGTGGCGTATCAGGGCGAGCCCTGGGAAATCCTCGAAACATACGGCGCGAAGGTGACGCAGGCCCTGCCCTTCGGCAGCGTGCTGACACTGCCGGCCACGGGTTCCGAAATGAACAACGGCGGCGTGGTCACGCGCAAGTCCACCCAGTCCAAGCTGCCGTTCAGGAGCCCGCATGTCTTTCCGCAGTTCTCCATCCTCGACCCGGACAAGACCCTCACACTGCCGCCGCGCCAGCTCGCCAACGGCGTGGCCGACGCCTTCACGCACGTCGTCGAACAGTATCTGACCTATCCGGTCGAGGGTCGGGTGCAGGACCGCTTCGCCGAAGGCCTGTTGCAGACCCTGGTCGAGATCGGCCCCAAGGTGCTAAACGACCCCGATGACGACGTGCGCGCCAACCTGATGTGGGTCGCCACCCTGGCGCTCAACGGCCTCGTCGGCGCCGGCGTGCCGCAGGACTGGTCGACCCATATGATCGGCCACGAGCTGACCGCCGGCTACGGCATAGACCACGCACGCACGCTGGCGGTGGTACTGCCCGCCAACCTGCAGATCCGCCGCGAGAGCAAGCGGCGCAAACTGCTGCAATACGCCGAACGCGTCTGGCACATCACCGACGGCAGCGAAGAGCAGCGCATCGACGCGGCCATCGAACGCACCCGCAGCTTCTTCGAGAGCCTGGACATCCGCACCCGACTGCACGACTACGATATCGGCGCCGACGCCATCGACGCGCTGATCGCCCAACTCGAGGCGCACGGCATGACGCGACTCGGCGAAGGCAAGGACGTCACCCCCGACGTCAGCCGCCGCATTCTGGAAGCCAGCCTGTGACCACGCACCGCATGAGGAACCGATCATGAGTAAAACGATCAATCGCCGCATCGTGCTGAACGCACGCCCCAGCGGCGCACCCACGCCCGAGGATTTCCGTCTCGAACAGGAGGAAGTGCCGCAGCCGGCGGAGGGCCAGATGCTGCTGCGCACGATCTATCTATCGCTCGACCCTTACATGCGCGGACGCATGAACGACGGCCCCTCCTACGCGCCGCCGGTCGGGCTGGGCGAAGTGATGGTGGGCGGCACCGTGAGCCGCGTGGAGACCTCCCAGCATCCGTCGTACAAAGCCGGCGATCTGGTGGCGGGCTTCAGCGGCTGGCAGGAATACGCGCTGTCCGACGGCGAAGGCCTGACCCGGCTCGACGACGGCATGGACCGGCCCTCGCTTGCCCTGAGCGTACTGGGCATGCCCGGCTTCACGGCTTACCACGGCTTGCTCAACATCGGGCAGCCTAAAGCTGGCGAAACGGTCGTGGTGGCCTCCGCCACCGGCGCCGTGGGCTCGGTGGTCGGACAGATCGCCAAGCTCAAGGGCGCACGCGTGGTCGGCGTCGCCGGCGGCGTCGACAAGTGCCGCTTCGCAATGGAAACGCTCGGTTTCGATGCCTGCATCGACCACCGCGCGCCGGACTTCGCCGAACAGCTGGCCGCCGCCACGCCGCAAGGCGTCGACGTCTACTTCGAGAACGTCGGCGGTGCGGTTTTCGAAGCGGTACTACCGCTGCTCAACGTCGGCGCCCGCGTGCCCGTGTGCGGTCTTATCGCCCATTACAACGACACCCAACCGTATCCCGGCCCCAACCTCGTGCCGCAACTGATGATGCGGATTCTGACCCGACGCATCCGCGTCCAGGGCTTCATCATCATGGATCACTTCGCCGACGGCTTCGGCGCTTTCCAGCACGACATGGCCGGCTGGGTCGCGCAGGGCAAGGTGACGCTGCGCGAACAGTTCGCCGACGGGCTCGAGCAGGCCCCGCAGGCCTTTATCGATCTGCTGTCGGGCAGGAATTTCGGCAAAGTCGTGGTGCGCGTCGGCGAAGCCTGAACGCCGCCGCAACCGCTCACATCACGGGCACGGCGCGCCGAGGCGCGCCCGCCCTCCAATCGATGCCACCGCAAAGGATCAAACCATGAAAATTCTCGTCGTCCTCACTTCGCACGACACCCTAGGCGACAGCGGGGAAAAGACCGGCTTCTGGCTCGAAGAACTGGCCGCGCCCTACTACGCCTTCGTCGATGCCGGAGCCGAGCTGACCCTGGCCTCGCCCAAGGGCGGCCAGCCGCCGCTCGACCCCAAGAGCAACGAACCCGCCTTCCAGACCGACGCCACGCGTCGCTTCGAAGCGGACGCGACGGCCACTGCCGCGCTGGCCGCCACCCGCAAGCTCGCCGAGGCATCCATCGCCGACTACGACGCGGTGTTCTACCCCGGCGGCCACGGACCGCTGTGGGACCTCGCCGAGGATGCGGCCTCTATCGCACTGATCGAAAGCGCCGTCCGGGCGGACAAACCGGTCGCGGCGGTGTGTCACGCCCCGGCAGCGCTGCGCCACGTCAAGGACGCGGACGGCAAGCCGCTGGTCAACGGCAGGACCGTCACGGGTTTCAGCAACAGCGAAGAGGAAGCGGTCGGCCTGACCCAGGTGGTCCCGTTCCTGGTCGAGGACATGCTCGAGAGCAACGGCGGGCACTATTCCAAGGCGGCCGACTGGCAGTCGCACGTGGTGCAGGACGGCCTGTTGATCACCGGACAGAATCCGGCCTCGTCCGAAGCCGCCGCCCGCGCCCTGCTCGATCAGCTCGGCTGAGGGTAGCTCCTGTCGGTCTGCGATGAAGCGCATCCGATTGGGCGTTGATGATGCGGTGGCGGGGGTACTCGAGCCACCGCACATTCTTTGTGCGCATGGGACGCGTTACGCCCGAGTACCTTTGTTCAGCGCATCCCGACGCGGTGGGCGTGGGTGATGTTGGGGTGCGCTGCGCTTACCCCAACCTACGAATCGCATCTTGGATCGAGCGACCCTGGGGGGCGGCATCGCCGCGATTGATCGAAACTGCAATCCGTAAATCGCGCACGAAACAAAACCCAACGATCTACAGAAAACATGTCTTGAATTCCTACTCCGCTGAGGCAGCAGTCACCGATATTGCTAAACTGCTCCCCCCACTCCTACCCCGCAACAACCAACACACAGCAGCCCACGCCATGCATATCCACGTCATCACCACCGGCGGCACCCTCGACAAGATCTACCATGACGCGCTTTCCGAATACCGCATCGGCGATCCCGCGATCAATCACATTCTCGACGAAGCCGGCGTGACCTTCGAACACACCGTCGAGGAACTGCTGCGCAAGGACAGCCTGGAACTGGACGACGCCGACCGCACGCTGATCCGCAGCCGGGTGGAAGCCTGCCCGCATCGACATATCCTTATCACCCACGGCACCGACACCATGACCCACACCGCCGAGCACCTGCTCGGCATAAGCGGCAAGGTCGTGGTCTTCACCGGCGCCCTGCAGCCGGCGCGCTTTCGCGTCAACGACGCCACCTTCAACGTGGGCTTCGCGCTCGGCGCGCTGCAGGCTTTGCCCGACGGCATCTACGTCGCCATGAGCGGGCAGATCTTCGCCGCCGGAACGGTCAGGAAGAATCGCGCTGCCGGGCGTTTCGAAACCTCTTGAGCACGCTGAATAAAGGCCGCCAACAACATCCGCTGCAAAGCGCAGCGAACGCGGCGGATCGGGCCGGGGTCACAGCGGATGACCGGCAGGCCTGTGCTGAATGGCCTGTTCGGTCACCCGCTCTGCCAACCAGACATTGAATCTGCCGGCATTCAACTCGACGTTCTCACCGGCATGGATGTGCGCATGCCAGCTCATCGCTACGTCGCCCGCGTGCCCGCGCTCGAGCAGGAAAGCCGCCACGGGACAGGCATCCGCCGGGACCGGCTCCTTAGGCGCATGCAGCCACCGCCAATGATAGGCGAGCGCCCCGATGTAGGAACTCACCGCGTACGTGGAAGGAGGCAGGGTGAATCCTTCCAGCCAGCACGGAAAAGCCGCCGCAGGCATAGGCCGGGCCAAGGCAAAACCCTGCCCCTGCGGAACGCCCAGACACCTCATCACTTCCACCAGTTCCATGCTGCTCAGGCCCTCCACGACCAGCTCGCGTTTCAGGTCCTCACTCAGGCGAATGAGCGTCCATAGCAGCGTCAAGGTCGGCAACGGGTCCAGGAGCAACCGACTGACCAGATTCTGGTCGATTTTCAAGGTGTCCAGCGGCTGTTTGATAAGCCGCAACAGACTGGAATAACCGGCTCCGAGGTCATCCATTGCCAGGCGCACTCCGATCGCCTTAAGCCGTTCGAGGGCCTGCTCCTGCTCGGTCTGGTCCAGGATCTCCGTTTCCAGCAGTTCAAGAATCAGGCGCTGCGGCTCGAGCCCGCGCCGGCGCAGCGCCTGAGCGATGCTGGCGGCAATGTCCGGTTCCACCAGGATATTCGGCGGCAGGTTGAGGCTGACGGACACGGTGACGCCGTCCGCCTCCCACTGCTGAAACCAGTCCAGCACACGTTCCAGCCCCATGCGAAACAGACGGTACAGCTCCGCATCGCCAAGCAGCGGCAGAAACCGGTCCGGCGGAATTTCCCGGCCGTCTTCGAGCACGAGCCGGGCCAGTGCCTCGGCCTTGTTCACACGGCCGCTGTTCAAGTCGACGATAGGCTGAACACGCAGATCGAAACCGCCCGAGAAGAGCCGTACCCGCCAGTGTGCGGCCTGATCACCCGACACCACGGGAACCGGACGGCGGACCTGGTGCAACAGCCACTCCCAGCGCTGCTGCAGATTCCCCGCCCACTGGCGCATCACCGGCCGATCGAACTGGTGCGGATAGGCCCCGTACAAGGTCAACACGAGCACGCCATGGCCGCGTTCGTTACGCACCGGCACGGCCATCGCCGAACGAATTCCCAGCTCGTCCGCGTACTTGCACCATAACCGCTGCCGCGGATCGGTGAGAAATGCGGAGACGCGCTGTATCTCAAGCATGCGCCAGGTTCGCGCGCTGAGCCCGCGGCCGCGTGGATCGGAGGCGTCGGTCAACAGCTGCAACTCAGGAGTGTGCAGCAGGCCGGCGACGCGTTCTCCCTCGCGACCGGCATGCGCTTCTATCGTGAACACGCCCTCCGCATCCGGGCGCATCAGCACCACTGCACGGATACCCAGCAGCGCACCCAGCTTGCTCAGCTCCGACTCGACCGCATCGGGCCAACGCGTGCCGGATTTCGACAACGGCGCAGCAAGCACGCTCAACAGCTCTGTGTCGACCGCCTCCAGCGCCTTCAGCTCTCCTTGCAGCGCGTCCTGCAGCCGCTCGCCCGCGATCAGCAGCAGGCGATACCGTTCGCTCGGGCGCAGCGGCGCCCTGTTCAGATGCTCGCTCAGCAAACGTTTGTACAGGTCGTACGAGGCGATCAGGACGACATTATCGACACCGGCCAGGGCGTGAACCTTGCCGATGGACCAGGCTCGCTCGCGCTGGGTCTCCAAGCTCTGACCCGGGCGCATGAGGAACTTCATATACTCAATCTGCTTGCTCTTGAGCTGCTGAAGCTCGGCGGGCGCAAGCATGGAAAGGATCACCCTGGAAGCCGGGTCGTAATCCAGCCCGGCATAGAAATCCTTGACGAACGTCCCGGCGATTTCGGCAAACAGCGACTGGTGCCCGACCAACAATTCGTCAGCAACCTCGCCATACGGGGCGATAGGAGGTTCGACCTCCGGCAGACGCGCCTCGGTCGTACCCAGGCGCCACCAATGCCGCCGGGCGCCCTTGCGCTGCTTGGCCTGATACATAGCCGCGTCCGCGAAGCGGATCAGGCCGTCAGGTTCATCGGCATCCAGCGGAAACAGTGCCAGACCCATGCTCATATCGATCATGGCCTGCCGCCCCCCGCCCAATTCGAACGGCGTCTCCACCACGGTATGCAGACGATCGAGCACGCCCCGCAATTGAACGATGACCTGCAGTTCGTCCAGGTCCTCGAACACGAGCACAAATTCATCGCCACCGAGACGCGCCAGGAAATCGCTCTCGCGCAACACGCCGCGCAGGCGCCCGGCAAGCTGTTTGAGCAACTCGTCACCGAGCGGATGCCCCCAGCGGTCGTTGACCGGCTTGAAATCATCAAGATCCATCACGCCCACGGCGAACTCGGTACCGTGTCGGCGCGCGCGGGCAATGGCGCGCGGCAGGTGCTGCTCCAGCGCATAGCGGTTGGGCAGTCCCGTGAGCACATCCAGACGTGCGCGCTCGGCCTCCAGTTCCCGCAAAGTGGACAAACGCTGTTTCAGATCCAGTTCGTCCATCCTGCGGCCCAACAGCTCTGCAATTTGCTGGCACAGATCGCGGGTCTCCTGATCGAACACCCCGCGCTGAGGCGCCGCCATACCGAGCACCGCCCAGACCCTGCCCTGGCGCAGCAGCGACATCGCCAGCACCGAATGCCAGCGATTGCGTTCGAAGAAACCGATCCACGCCGCGCCTTGCGCGGACTTCAGACTGTCGTTGGTGTACTTGCGCTGACCAGTGCGAAACGCGCGGCTACTGAGCGCGACGTCCTGCACATTGACACGCAGCGACTGGAGCGAGCGTGCGCCCCGCCCTGCACTGGCCAACACGGAAAAGTACCCTTGCGTATCCGGCCGCACGATCCAGACCGCGTGGAAAGGCGTACCCCGGATCAGATTGCGACAGGTCTTGCGCAACAGCTCATCATCGCTGCCGGAACGCAGCAATAGGTTCCCACCCTTGATAAGCGCCCGATAAAGGCGCTTTTGACGCAGCAGACTCTCTTCTGCACTCTTGCGCGCATCGATGTCGTCCAATACCACGAGCCAACAGCGTTCGCCCGGGTCGATTCCGTCCACGGGACGCAAAGTCAGACAAGCCCAGAACATGAGCCCATCCGCTCGATGCAGGTACAGTTCGCGCTCTGTCGACACACCACGTGCATGAGCCTCGCGCAGGCACTCGAGATCGGCGTCCGTCGCACCGCCATCGCGCAACAAGAGGTAAAGCCCGCCCTGCAGGGATTTACTGTCCCGCCCCAGTAGCGAACCGAATGCCCTATTCGCGTACAGCACGCATCCGTCCGTGGCGAGCACCATCATGCCGACATCGATCGAGTCGAGCACGACGCTCCGTAGACGGCTACAGTCGCTGTCGCTGCGTTCATCCAGCACCAGCACCAGGGCTGCTGCCAGGCAGCGCTGCAAAGATCGATCGAATTCCGTCGACGCTCGCGGCGTGAAGCTCGCCAGCAGAAAGAACCCGGGCGTGCGCTCGCCGCGAACGGCAAGCGGAAGCAGCCAGCACGCCGCGATGCCAAGACGCTCGAACAGCGGCCGCAGTTCCAGACAGCGCGCATCGTTACAGGCATCGGCCGCAAACAGGGGCTCGAGCGGAAACGTTCCCTCGGTATCGGCGTCCGCCACCCCTGACGGCGCAGACAGACGCAAACGCCCCTGCGCATCCGGCAACGCCACGGCGGCGATCGTCTGCGGCAGCGCCGCCTCGACAATACGGCACATGGCGTCGGTTCTGGCTTCGTTCGAGGCCCCACTCAGTGCGATTTCGAACAGCTCCGCCTGTAGCTCCGCAAGCCGTTGCCCACCGTCCGCGGCATCCCCCGATTCCGCTGGTCGCGGCACGGCCGTCGTTTCATTTTCCATGCCACCCAAACCGCATGTTTTCATTAGAAATAGCAGTCGATGCATCCGCTTCGGCAACCTCGCGCAACAGCGGGAGGACCGAAACGGATGATCCGGATAGCAAGTATACGTGCGCGACGGCGAATAGGCTTACTCGATGCGCGTGTTTTCGGGCAGACCCACTCTATCCGGTTCTATTCGCCCCCCGGCCCGGCACGAACGGCAGATCCGCGCATGGAACTGTCATCGCCGGCCGTAGCGGCCCGCCAGCCAGACCATCGCCGCCAGCAGCACGGCGGCCAGGCCCCAGCCGGCGGCAGCCGCATCGCCTGCGGTTACCAGCAGCAGGGCCAGCAGCACGCCCACCGCCACCGCCGCGCTGTTGGCCGCGTCACCGAACAAAGACTTCACCAGTGCCTTGAAGAACGAACTCATGCCTCACCTCCGGCGCGCAGGCGCAAAGCGCGGCCGCGATGCCATTGCACCGCCAACAATCCGCTGCCGGCAAACAGCGCGAACAGCAGCAGGATGGACCAGTCGGACAGCGGCCATGCCGCCTCGCCACCCAGGCCCTCCGCAGTCCAGAACGTGCCGAAGGCCAGCAGTGCGGAGCCGACGGCGAACTTGATCGCATTCTCGGGCACGCGCGTCAGCGGCGCGCGCAGAGCGATGCCTAGGAGCACCACCGCAACCAGTCCCAGCAGTGCAGCCATGCTCACCGGTCCGAACTCGCCCTGGCGGTAGCCCAGCGCCACCACGATCAACCACACTTCCAGCCCCTCGAGCAACACGCCCTTGTAGGCCACCAGCCAGGCGGCACGACGATCGGCGCGCGACAGCGACTCGCGCGTCTTGGCATAGGCCGCAGCCTCGTCGTGCAGGGCGATCAGCCCGGCGCTGCGCGCCACCGCCTTGGCCAGCCAGCGCAGGCCGAACAACAGCAGCAGGATGCCGATCACCAGACGCAGCCAGTGGATGTCCAGCCCCAGGCTCAGGGCACCGCCGGTCATCGCGATCAGCGCCGTCACGGTGGCTAGGCCGGCGATCGTGGCGCTTCCGGCGCTGCGCCAGCCGACGGTAACGGCCACCGCCAGCACGATGGTATAGGCCTCGACCCATTCCACGGTCGAGGTCAGGAAGGCGGCCGTGAACACGGCCCAGTCATGCGGCGTAAGACTCATCTGTTTCCTCTTCTTGTCGTATCAGCGCTTGTGATCGCGTGGATAGAGCAGCGCCTTGTCCCAGTCGACGCGCAGGTGCAGGCGCTCGCCTGCCGCCACGCGTTGCGGCAGGCGCAGGTGGATGCTGCCGTTGGGCAGGTCGACCAGCGCCGACCAGCCATCGCCGGCATAGCCGCTGACCCGCACGACGCCAGGAACGGCTCCGGCTCCGGGCTCGGCCGGACTCAGCCATTGCGGGCGCAGATAGAGCGCGGCCGGGCCGCCGCCGTTCAACGCGGCGTCGGGCGGGCACGGCGCGACGATGCCGGCCCAGGACAGCGCGTTCTCCAGCGGTTCGACCGCGAACGGCCCGGCAGCGCCGGTGAAGTGAGCCACGAACGGCGAGACCGGACGTTGGTACACGGTCTCGGGTTGGTCGAGCTGCAGCAGCTTGCCGTCGCGCATGACGCCCAGTCGGTCGGCCAGAAAGAAGGCCTCGGACTGGTCGTGCGTGATGTAGAGCGCAGCGATCCCGGCCTCGCGCACGGTATGCGCGATCACCTCGCGCAGCTCGTCGCGCAGCTTGGCATCGAGGTTGGACAGCGGCTCGTCGAACAACAGCAGCCGCGGGCGCGCGGCGATGGCTCTCGCAAGAGCTACACGCTGCTGCTGCCCCCCGGAAAGCTCATAGGGGTGACGCCGCTCCAGAGTGCCCAGGCCGACCTGCTCCAGGGCGACCCGCGCGGCCTTGCGCCAATCGCTGCGGCCACGCTCGCGCAGCGGCAGGCCAACGTTGTCCAGCACGCTGAGATGCGGCCACAGCGCGTAGTCCTGGAACACCATGCCCAGGCCGCGGCGCTCCGGCGGGCGCGGCGCGCCCCTGGCGTCGTCCACGATTTCGCCGCCGATCCTAAGCTCGCCGGCATCGAGGTGCTCGAGCCCGGCCACCAAGCGCAGCAGACTGGTCTTGCCCGAACCCGACGGCCCGAGCAGGCACAGGATCTCGCCGCTCGTGAGGCTCAGGTCGACGCCGGCCACCGCCTGCGTCTCTCCGTAGCGCTTGAAGGCGCCGGCTATCGTCAGTACGGCATCGTTCATGCCGGCCTCCTCAAGGTTTCACGCCGCCACGCGGCCGGCACCAGCCGCGCGAACAGCCACCGGATCAACAGCACCGCGCCGCCGACGATCAGCACCGAAACGATCTGCAGCGCCGCCTCCGTGGCGTACTGATATCCATGCAGATAGGCGATCAGCGCCACCGCAAGCGGTGGGGAACCCGGCGGGTACAGCAGCTCGGAGGCCGGCAGTTCGAACACGATGTGGCTGGACGTCAGCAACCAGGCGAACAGCAGCGGCGTGGCCAGCAACGGTAGCCGTACGCGCAGCCATTGCCGCCAGCGCGTCAGGCCGTGCACCTGCGCGGCCTCGTGCAGGCTGCGATGCTGCTGGCCGACCGGCCCAAGCAGCATGCGCGAGGCCGCAGGCAGCGCACCGGTCAGATAGGCCATGCCCAGCAGCGGCGAACCGCCGTAGAGCGGCAGCCACGGCTGGTTGTAGGCGAAGATGTAGCCGGCGGCGAGAATGAGTCCGGGCAGTGCCATGATGGTCAGCAGGGCCCAGTCCAGCAGCCGCGCCAATCCACCGCGATGCAACAGCAGCACGGTCAGCGCCAGCCCCAGAACCACCGCTGCCAGACCGGAGAGCACGGCCATGCGCGCCGAATACAGCAGCGCGCCGAATACGGAAGAGGCCTGAAACACCCTGGCGTAGTATTCCAAGGTCAGATTGCCCGGCGCAAAGCCGAGGTTCGGATCCTTCACCAGCGAGAGCCCCGCGGCCGCGATGAGGGGCACTCCCAGAGCAAGCAGCAGGAATATCACGGCGCCGCCCAGATGAAGCAGCGTATGCGCCGGACGCAGTCGGCGCGGGCGCGGCGGTCGGGCGCGGCCGGTCAACACGCTGTAGCGGCCGGCATGCCGATTGATGCGGGCCTGCAGCCACACTGCGGGCAGCACCAGCACGATCAGCAGCCAGCTGGCCGCGGCAGCAAGCGGGAAGTCCAGCGGCTGGCTACTGATCGCCGAGTAGATGGCGTAGGTGGCGAGCGGAAAGTTCACCCCCGCGGCCAGCGTCGCGGCAACGCCGAAATCGCTCAACGCCTCGGCATAGACAATGGCGAAGGCGGCGGCCAGACCGGGCGCGATCAGTCGCAGCGCCAGACGGATCCGGGTCAGCCCACCAAGCCCGTGCACGCGCCCCGCCTCGTCGATTTCCTCCGGCAGCCCCTTCCAGGAACTGACCAGGGTGAGATAGGCGAACGGCATGAACTTGAGGCCGAGCACGAACATCACCCCTATCGGGCCCAACACGATCGAGGCCAACCAGGGCAGATTCAGCAGTCCACCGGGGGCGAGCAGCGTCTGCCAGCCGATGGCCATGAAATAGGACGGCAGCAGCAACACCAGCCAGATGCCGAGTTCGATCAGCCGCGCGCCGGGCAGGCGCGTACGCGCCGTCACCCAGGCCAACCAGGCGCCCGTGGCCGTGCCGATCACGCCGGCGCCGAGACTTATCCAGAGCGAGTTGAACAGCGCCTCGATGTTGTAGCCGTTGAGCGCTTCGGCAAAAGGCTGAAGACTGAAACCGCCGCTGCCCTGGCCGAAGAGTCCGGGCCACACCGCCAGGGCGAGAAAGCTCAGCAGCGGATAGACGACCAGCAACACCACCGCCACCGCCGGCAGAGTCCACGTGGCGCCGAACCTGAAAGAAGCCAGGCCCCGGAAGACCATCCCGGAGACCGGCGTTTTCAGGCGCAACGTTTCCGAAGCGGCCGCCATGCGACTCAGTGCACAATGTGGTTGGTGAACCAGCGGTCGATGTCGCCCTCACGCGGACCCCACACGGTCGGGTCGGCGGTCTGCACGGTCACGCCAGCCAGCGACGGAATCCCCTGCAGCGGCGAAGTGCCGGCGACAACGGGGTAGTAGAGCGAATCGCCGGTCGGATCACCCTTCTGCGCCACCGCCTGGCCGCGCTTGGAGAGCAGGAAGTTCACGAACTTCTCGGCCTCTGCGCGAACCTCGGGCGAGGCATGCGAGCTGATGCCGATGGTGCGCGGTAGCAAGGTCACCGGATTCGGATAGATCACCTTGAACGGCATGCCCTTGAGCATGCGGCCGATGCCGGCGCTGTTCTGCACCATGGCCACGTCGATCACGCCATGATCCAGCGCGCGCAGCGTCACGCCGTTGGTACGGAAGGTCTTCAGACCATTGGCCTTGAGTCCCATGTACCAGGTCTTGCCTGCCTCTTCGCTGCCGCGCCACAGCATCTGGCCCACGACGAAGGGATAGGTCGGCCCCGATACCGCCGGGTTGTTCATGCCGATCATGCCGCGATACCTGGGATTGGTCAGGTCACCCCAGCTGTGCGGCCAGTCGGCCTCGGGCAGCTTGTTCTTGTTCACCACGATGACGCCGGCCAGCGAGGCGGCACTCGCCACGTAGGCGTGATCGGAAGGCTGAATCTTACGGCCGATGCTGTTCCAGTCGACTTTGGGCGCATAAGAAGCAAGCAGGCCCTGCAAAGCCAGGTTGCGCATACCTTCCGCACCGTCGAACCAGACGATGTCCCACTGAGGATTCTGCTTCTCGGCCTGCACGCGCGCCAGCAGCGGACCGGTGCTCATATCGACCATCTTCACCGGGATGCCGGTGGCCTTCTGGAAAGCCTTCGCCATGTCGGCGTCGTAGCCGATCGCGGAGTAGATCACCAGCGGCTGGGCGGCATGAGCGGCGGCGGACAGCCCCAAGCACAGCGCGGAAGCGGCAAGAAATGTCTTTGCAATCGCGGACGTACGCATCTTCGGGATTTCTCCTTAACAAACGGACAGGTGTAACCGGCTCGTCATAATCCGGCCCCAAACTTCAGCACGAAGCGATGCTAGTCCCGCACCCCGGCCATCACCTGACGCAAACCTGACGCAAGCTTGAAAAACCCCATGAATTCCCTGAAAAACAGATATCTAGAGACAGTTGAACGTTCTGTGACAGCGCATGCGGTGCTGTATCTACGCATGCGCCGCGGAGAAGGCGAACTCGGCCGGCGCCTGCGCACGGAGGGCTTCACGGTGCACTATCTGCGCCGCCCCTCCCTGCTGCGTTCCCACTGCAACACGCTGCCCTGCCAGGCCCTGATCGCCGATCCGGGCACCGCGCACACCCTCGCCGATGTCTCCACCCTGCCCCGCATATGCCTGCTCCTGAACGATGCGGCCGACGCAGCCTCGCCTCCGACCGCCCTGCGACTTGCCGCTGACACGCCACCCGCGGAGACCATCGCCCACCTGCGCGCGCTGCTGCGCCGCATGCGCGGCTATCCCCCTCAATACCGTGCCGGGTCCCTGGGCATCGACGTGTGGCGCGGGCGCGCCAGTCTCGCCGGATGTCCCCTGGACCTGCAGCCAAGAGAACTGCGCATGCTCGCGCTGCTCGCCCGGCGCCCCTGGCAGGCCGTGCCCACAGCCCGCCTGGCCGCTTCGATCCACCCCGACGGCGAGGCCTGCGCCTCGCTGGTCCCAACCTATATCGGCAGGCTTCGCCGACAGCTCGGCACGCGTTTCATCGAAACCCTGCCCGGCGTCGGCTACCGCCTCACGCCCCCCGAACAGGTATCGTCATGAAAATATGCCTACTGCGCGGCACAGCCGCCGCTCATGCCGAGTGGACCCGCCGCCTCGAACGCTTCGGTGCCGAGGTGCGTCCGCAGATACGCACGGCGGTGGAAGAAGCCATCGTGCTGCTCACCCCGGAGCCCGAAACGGCGGCGCGGCAGGTGCGCGAACTGCGCGAACAATGTCCGATGGCGGCGCTGTTGGTGCTGACCGATGCCGAATTGATACTGCGGGTGCAGCTGCTGGAGGAAGGCGCGGACGATCTGCTGCCGACGCACACCGCTCCCGAAGAGGTCATTTCACGCCTGAGCACGCTGGCCGACCTGGGCCCGGAGGCCGGGCCGTGGACGGAGGTCGGAAAACTGCGGCTGGGCCCCAGCCGAGTCGCGGTATACCTGGACGAACGCCACCTCGACCTGGGTGAACACGCCTACCGCGTGCTGCGCAGATTGGCCGAAGCCGCGCCGGACTCGGCCTCGCGCGAGGCGCTGATGAACGCCGGTTGGGGCGAACCGATCGAGGACAACCGCCTGGACGCGCAGATCCGCCGCCTGCGCAACGCCCTGGCGCGGACGGCGTCGCCGCGTATAGAAACGGTCAGGGGACTGGGCTACCGGCTGCAGGCATAGGACGGACGGTCCCTACGAAAACGACGCGATCACCAAGAAAATAAAAACGAAGCGCGACCAGGCCGCCCCAAAAGCCACTCGCAGGAACAGTAACTTCAATCTGTGCGCCTGCGTGGGGCGCGACGCTCGTCGATCTCGTACTGCCGCGCCTGCAGCCTGTTTCAATCCACGCGCCCGCGTGGGGCGCGACCTTTATCCCGTCCGGAACCCAACACGCTGTGTGCTCGTTTCAATCCACGCGCCCGCATGGGGCGCGACCAGAGCATCTTGACCCAACGCGGAGACACCACGCCGTTTCAATCCACGCGCCCGCGTGGGGCGCGACGAGCCCCTGCGTTACCTGCGTGAAGCTGCTGCTGTTTCAATCCACGCGCCCGCGTGGGGCTCGACTTTCCTTAATTTCGAAACAGCGCCGCGCGTATTTAGTTTCAATCCACGCGCCCGCGTGGGGCGCGACCCGCGAAAGCGGCCTCTCGGTTAAGGAACGAGATGTTTCAATCCACGCGCCCGCGTGGGGCGCGACTTGTCTGGGGTGGGAATTATTTCCCTGTCTTATGGTTTCAATCCACGCGCCCGCGTGGGGCGCGACAGCTGAAGCGCGACATGGAAGGCATCCTGACTTAGTTTCAATCCACGCGCCCGCGTGGGGCGCGACTGGCGTATGCAGGCAACGAAGACCTCTCGCCGATGTTTCAATCCACGCGCCCGCGTGGGGCGCGACTCGAAGTGGTTATGCAGGACCAGCAGGTCGTTTAAGGTTTCAATCCACGCGCCCGCGTGGGGCGCGACCATTTGAGATCGCCCAACGGCATTACCCAAGTGGTGTTTCAATCCACGCGCCCGCGTGGGGCGCGACCACCTGCCAAACGGCAACCACATCGGCGACTTCGAAGTTTCAATCCACGCGCCCGCGTGGGGCGCGACACTTTCAACGCTTTCGCCAGCTCCAGTTTCGATTGTTTCAATCCACGCGCCCGCGTGGGGCGCGACTCACGCACCACGTCAGGATTCCATCGACGGAAGTTGTTTCAATCCACGCGCCCGCGTGGGGCGCGACGTTACCAAGGGTTCGGAAGCGCTGCCGCATGTGGCGTTTCAATCCACGCGCCCGCGTGGGGCGCGACCAGGTGGCCGATAAAGCTGGCTTCGAATTCGGCGTTTCAATCCACGCGCCCGCGTGGGGCGCGACCGGCAGCGAGTACCGCGTGACCGCCAGG